>JAYEGO010000571.1:1055-8291 GCA_034659155.1 Bacteroidota bacterium
GTCTAGAGGGTACAGGGCCAAAAAGATATTTATACATGATCTGGTGCTTTATAAAGATTTAAAAACCCGTGCCAGTGAAAAACCAGGCGCGTCAAGCTGCAAATTAAGAAAATAGCCAAAAGGTGTTTGGGTCACTTCAAATCCTGAAGCACTAAGCCTTTGATCAATAGAGTTGAAAAATGATTGCGTAAACTCAGGAGTAGCCTTACTCTCTGAAAGGTGGGCAAATGAATGAAGGATGATCCTTTTATTAGTATCATTTTTTCCACAAATCCACTTCAGATTTTTCAATAATTTTTTAGCCACCTCACTCTCCCGTTCCATATCCTCTTCTTCTATCTGTATGAATGCGGTTTGTATATTGTTAAACTCACAGCCTTTGTCTTTTTCTGGAACAAAATCTATAGTTTTTGTAGTCGGAGTATAGGCAAAATGCCTGCAATAGATCATCAGGAGCTTCATTTCTTGCAGTTTAGTTTGTAAATAAAAAATAAAGATGATAGAATAAGTAAGATGTAAAATACAAAAAATTCCCGGAAGCCATATTGTTCAATGATCCAGGCTCCAATTAGTGGAAAGAGAGCTGGTAAAATATTCCCTGCACCGGCAATTCCCGTATATAAAGCCCGGTTTTCTATCCCTGATACTTCCAGAAGAATTCCACTCATTGAAATGCTATATGAGGCGTAGATCACACCTCCCATCATGAAGAGCAAGTAAAAAGGAGGTTGACCGGGGTAAAACAACAGTATTGATACAACTATACCAACCAGCAATACATTTCCATAAAGCAGATACTTGTATTTAAACTTCTTAAAAATTGTAACCAAAATAAAGCCGACAGAAACGCTACCAAGAACTTTCAATATTAAATACATCCCGGTTTGGGCACTCCCGGTATGAAACATTTGTTTTGCATAAAGCATAATAAAGGGCATAAGGGCAATACTAATTCCCATAGTATTTATAAACCCCAGAAAATAACCCAGCTTACTGTTCCTGGATAATTCACTTTTAATAAGCTTAAGAAAGTGTCTGGGATTCCTCACTAGCAATATTGAGGAAAGATGTTCTTTTATTCTCCAGAAGCCCAGGGAAGCAAGAAAAAGAGCCAATGAGGCGATAATAAACATGCTTGCATAATTGATAGGGAAACTATTCAATGTAATGACTTTCCTTGCCAAAAATGCAGATAGTAGTAAAATGATTCCTGTAATTACCTGTTTTGTGGAGAAAAAAGACTTCCTTGAAGAGGGATCTACAGACTTGCCCAGGATATCTGTATAGGGAATATTTGAAAAAGCTCCACCAAGGGAGAATACAGTGATTAGGAAAAAAATGAATAAGATAGTATAATTTCCATGTAGTAATCCTGAAAAATACAGCATCAGTCCCAAAAAAAAGAGTGCAAGTATCCTGGCATTGATACCTATCAATAAAAATTTTTTCTTGAATTCGAAATTACTAATGAAAGGAGCAAATATAAGCTGGGTAAAACTGGCTCCTCCAAGCATGATTGCTGTCATGATGCCAACATGCATAGCGCTGCCTCCGGCTTCAATCAGCATTGCCGGAACAATGGTATCAACATCCATAAAAGATCGTGCAAAGGCCAGGAATGAAGCATGCCATAGCAAGGAATATACATTGTTCCTGGAAATATCGGGAGGTAATTTGGTCATAATAACTTTACGTTTTCTTTGACTGTTGCTTTTAATTCAAACCTTCCAGCCTTGCCTGCCGGAAGGCAGGGTCCTCCCCTGGTCGGACCCACTGACGATAAATTTCAGGATCAAAGACCTGAAAGGTTTTACCCTTTTGTCAACTTTTTGTTTTTCCACTATTCCATCATTCCAATCTTCCTGTACTAATTGTATGCCAGCCGGGTCTTTTCGTCTGCAATTGTTGGCTCAGTAAGACCCTTCCATTCTGGTGATTTCCACGTGCCCAGGTTTTCATGAGTGATACGATATTTTTCAGGAATGGGATGTGTGCCCACAACCACCTTTATTCCAAATTTTTCAGGAATGAATTCACAAAATTGCTCAATATACGGACAGGGAGGATATCCTACTACCAGGCCGGTAGCAAGATGTATAACTTCTGCCCCGTTTTTCTTCATTTCTTCTGGTGCATGTTCAATATTTCCACCCGGGCAGCCTCCACAGCTCGTATAACCAACAAGCTCAAGGTCTTCATCTTTACTATAAACATCAAAAGCTCCTTCTCTTTGTTGCATTGAGCGAAAGCATTTACCACCGGCACATGCCCGGTAACGGTCACAAATAATAATACCAATCTTTGTTTTTTTCTTCATAATTTATAATTTATTAACATGAGTTCGATATTAAACTATGCATTTGAATCTAATAGCTTATACATTTGGCGAAATTCATTTTCTTTGTGTTTCTTTTGTGTCTTAGAGCCCTGGTGGTATATATATATTTTTGCCACTAACCTGCCTACCGACAGGCAGGGGCACCAAGGCTCAAAGTTACACCAAGGGAGATTTTATGACCTGTTTAAAAGCATGTTAATATATATCTCACATCTACACCTTGAAATTAACGATAAAACCCTGGATCATCTATAAAATCTTCATCATGATGGCCCAGTTCTTTTTCAACATACCAGTTAATTGAACTTTCAACACAGTCTATTGAAGGAAGATAGGGCTTGATATCTAAAACAGGCGTTCCTTCAAATGCATCTATTCCCCGTATATAAAGTACCCCCTTTTCAATACGATCGAGTTTTACGAGTGAAAAGCCAATAGGATTTGGTCGTTTGGGACTGCGTGTAGAAAAAAGGCCGAATTCATGCTCGTCTGTTGAACCCGGAGGCTTTACAATAGACTGCCAACTTTCTACCTGATCAAAATAAAAGAACACCAGGATATATTCAAATTCATCAAGTGTTTGCAGAGCCTCCTGAAAGGGCTCATAAATCTCAATGCTTGCCTCCTCTTCAGGCTTTAGAATTCCTTGCCTGGGGGCACCTGTATCCGGACTATACTGACTATGAACTACTCCTATGGGATGAAATACTATCTCCTCTTTCATAATATCGGTCTGTTTGTTAGTGCATGAAATATTAAACACTAAATAAAACAAAATAATACTTATTATTCTGATATTCATAATTCATTTTTTTGAAAATTATAAATAATTTCTTCGATATCACTCATAGTAAATCCATATACTCTTTTCAGACGGCCTAATCTCTCATTATCTGGTGTTGACAGGGGAATATTCAGTTTGCTTTTTATATGATCAGCCGGCACTTCATATTTGTTAGCCACCTCAATAAGAGTCATACTACCAATAACCTCAATATTTGCAGGTAGGTCACGATGTCTGCCTTCATCTGATCCCTTACTTTGATGTAAAGAATGATCTTGTTCCTTATCTATACTAATTTCATCTTTTTCATCAACAGGACTTGTATAATTTGATTTATCCTCATCTTGCTCAATAGTCAGAGGTTCCGTGCTTTGTCGGAAGCGCCCCTCTCCTCTTCCTGTTCCTCTATCTGCTTCATTCCTGCCATATTCATTTAAATATTGCCGGCCACCTTTATATGCAGGATCATCAACCACCGGATTTACAAAAACCGGAAAAACTACTAAAACAATAGAAACCACTAATAAAACAAGTGCTACAATTATTCTAATTGTTCTGCTTTTTATAAAACTCTTATAAATATTTATAACCATTTTCCAGTGAAACCAAATATGAAGTACCAATAAACCAAACAGAATTAATCCAAGAATAAAATGTATCCTGTTCCAATCGTGCCGCTCAAATCCCCAAAAATAAAACTCCAGATTCTCTCCGTATTTTTCCCACTTCTGCTGGCCTGTTAATAATATGTACTTATTGAGAAGTCCTACTCCTATCAATGCCATCATATCAACAAGCATAATAACATCGATTACCAGATTTAATTTTGCATTTTTCATTTTTATTATCTTAAATATTTTTCCATTCTATCGAATGCTATATTTATCATTTCTTCGGGAACACAAAATGAAAGTCTTATATGATTTTCGCCGGTTGGTCCAAAAGCTATACCCGGAGTTGTAGAAACTCTGGCTTCCTTTAATAAATTTTTACTAAAAGCAATTGAGTCGTTTCCCTGATCTCCTAAAATTTTAGGAAACATCAAATACGAACCTTCCGGTTTATTATATTCAAAAACAGAATCCAGGGCATCTAATCTTTCACACATCAGGTTCCTGGCTTTAAGATAATGTGAGCTGAATTCTTTGATACAATCCTGACTTCCTTTTAAAGCTGCAATTGCAGCATATTGCGAGGCTACGGGTGCACAAATAGAAAGAGGTATATGTGCTTTTTTAACTTGTGATATAATCTTTTCATCAGCATGAATATAACCAATGCGCCAACCGGTCATTGCATAAGTCTTTGTAAAGGTGTAATTGCTTAATACATTTTTACTCAATTCAGGAATTGAGGCCATACTGAAATGTTTACTGTCATCATAAGTAAAGTACTCATAAGCTTCATCGGTTATAACAGTGAGATTGTGCTTTAAAGCAATTTTTCCTAAATCACGAAGTGTGCTTTCGGGAAAGACAGTTCCCGTTGGATTACTTGGAGTGCAATACATAATTGCTTTCGTATTCGGTGTAATTGCTTTTTCTATTGCTTCAATATCCAAAGCATAATTCTCATCTTCCTTTAAAGGAACTAAAACAGGGATGCCTGATGCTAGCTTAACCTGTGTTATATGGGTTGAATAGGTTGGCGTAGGGAGGATTACTTCATCACCGGGGTCGATGGTTGCCAAAACTGATGCAGCCAATCCTTCTATTGCTCCCACAGTCACAATTATTTGTGAAATATTGGCATCAATATTATTGTCCCTTTTGAGTTTTTTTACAATTTCTTTCCTCAATTCAGGTAGGCCTTCACTTTGAGAATAACCCCCGGTCAACCCTTTATTGATAGCATCAATAACTGCATCATTGATATGCTTGGAAGTACCGGTTGTAGGTTTTGCCCACGATAAAAAAGCCACATCATCATATTGTTTTGATAAGCGGGTCATTTCGTGGATTGCCGATTTTTTTAGTTGATTTACTCTGTTTGAAATATTCATGATATAATGGTTTTATATGAAATCTTAGATTTCTTTTATTTCGAATATGTTTCCGTCTTTATCCTTAATAAATATTAAATCAAAAAGTTCTCTTTCAATACGTATAACCTTATATCCGCTTAACATAACCTTATTAATAAATTTCTCCCTGTCTTTAATCGAAAAACAGATATGATCAAACGCTTGCTTTCTGTATCCTGCTGCTATGAATATTTCAAAAATCACTTTATCTTTTTGCAAAAGAAAAACAGTAATTTCTTCATTAATCTCAAAAATATTAGCAGCAAGTTCCTTTCTTAAAACAAAGTTCTTTATTTGCTTCATTCCCAGAATATTCGTATAGAATTTCTCAATCTCTTTATAATCAGAAACAGATAATGCAATGTGTTCTAATTTCATTTTACAAGTTTTTAAATACTCTTGCCAGTGATCATTAATAGTTTCATGTGCTTAATTATTTTGTTATAATGCTTTAGCAATTTCATAGGCATTTTTTATAGCGTCTTGTGCGTTCCCTATTTTTTTAACATCACCAATAAGATGTGTTGTAATATTGTTTTTTAATTCTTCTTCTAAAGGATTAAAGCTTTTCATTCCTGTCGAAAGCACAATCATATCGATATCATTAAATTGAATATCTTTTCCATCTTTTTCTGCATAAACTGTTTTTCCTGCAACTTTCTTTATATAAGTATGATCACTAAAAACAGTTCCTTTTTCTTTCATCATTTTTAAAGAAAGTAATTTTGCAATCATTTCCATATCTTCGCCAAAGTCAGTTGTTCTTTTAACAATAATTACCTGATTATTAAGTGGAATTAATGCTGTTGCTATATCAACACCTATAAGACCACCACCAATAATTAATACTTTTTTATTTTTTGGTAAATTTTCCTCCAATAATATTTCTGCCCAGTAAAACTTCTTTAATCCCTTAATTTTTATTTCTTCCGGCACTGAACCTGTTGCAAGAACTACCTCATCATATTTATTTATAAGATGGTATTTTTCAGCTTCTTTATAAATAATCTTAATATTGTTATCTTTAATTTCATTAACAAAATAAGGAATTAAACTATCC
Organism: Bacteroidota bacterium; assembly: GCA_034659155.1. Lineage (GTDB taxonomy): Bacteria > Bacteroidota > Bacteroidia > Bacteroidales > VadinHA17 > JAYEGO01. Next base: position 7,261 of record JAYEGO010000571.1, read on the forward strand.
ATTGATTTTTTATTTGGCGTAAGAGGAGCAAATTTGAATTGCCCGCCAAGTTCATCTTTTTCAAAAAGTGTTACTTTATGTCCTCTTTTATTTAAAGTCAAAGCAGCTTCCATACCTGCAAGTCCGCCTCCGATAACAGCAATGTTTTTAGATTTTTCAGAGCTTTGAAAAACATCAATTTCTTTTCCTACTTTTGGGTTTACCAGGCATTGAAGCCCTTGTCCTGATTTAACTCCGCCCAAACAACCTTCAGCACAAGCAAGGCAGGGTCGGGTTAATCCTTTTTCTTTGCTCAGGTATTTGCCGATAAAATCAGGATCAGCTATCAAAGCGCGACCAACGGCCAGATAATCGGCCTGATAATTATTTTCTATAAACCGGATATCTTTTGCCGAGTTGATCATACCAACAAAGATGACAGGGATATTTAGCCCCTGTTTAATCTTTCCTGCCATTTCCCATGTTTTTCCCTTGGGGATAAACATATGCTGGAAAAACCATGGTGGAGTTGAACAAGCTGATCCAGCGCTTACATGAATCGCATCCATTCTTTCGTCTTTAAGCAATTGTGAAAACCTGGTCATATCTTCAAGATGAAAGCCGTTTGGTGTCATTTCATCACCACTGATTCTGGCAATAATCGGAATATCTACTGCTTCCCTGACTGCTTTTGCCACTTTAAGCGGAAATTTGATCCTATTCTCAAAACTACCCCCATATTCATCATCCCTGTCATTAACAGCCGGAGAAATAAACTGTGCTAATAAATAGCCGTGTCCAAATTGAAGTTCAATAATATCAAAACCTGAAGCCACTGCTCTTTTTGCGCTGTCAACAAATAATTGTATTACAATATCCATTTTTACCTTATCCATCTTTTCAGGTGTGGCACCACCGTTTTCGCAGGCTTTATTGCTTGATGACCAAAAGAAGTTCCCGGGGATTTTGGGATTTGCCATTCTTCCGGGATGGTTCAGGTGGGCTATTGATTTAGCTCCATTTTTGTGAATTGTTTTATTAAGCTGCTTTAA
>JAYEGO010000572.1:0-1963 GCA_034659155.1 Bacteroidota bacterium
TCTATCCTTACAACCAAAATCTCAGGAGGAGCTACAAAAACCAATATTTTGCATAATTATTCTCTTTTATTAAATTACTGGCTATCCTTAATGCTATCAGGCTTATTCTTCAAATCATTAAAATCTTCTGAAAAAAGTGTTCCCCCGTGTGTGGTATCACCAACTGAAATTGTTTTAGCTAAAGATACATTAAACTCAGGGTCAGATTCATTAATTAATTCAACTGCTTTAAAATGTATGGCATATGGCACACTCAATAATTGGGATGTTCCCATTTCCTGGAGATTAGTCCTGCCTGTTGGATCAACCTCAACTTTAATAAAATAGCTATCAGAAGTCCAACCGATTCCTGAAAAACTATATGTGTTCCCATTCCGATTTTCAGATTAATTAAACCAAACTGATTTGTAGAAACAGAATGAGTTTCAGTATATAAAGATGAACCATTAATGGTCCCTGTAAGAATTGAAATTTGGATTCCAACATTTTGAGTTTCTAATATTATTCCATTGGCATCTCTGATAAGTGCTTGATAGTTGAAACTCTGAGGTGGTTGTGCTATTGATAGAGTATAAAGAATTATAATTAAAAAAAGTGATACTGTAGTATTCTTCATGGCTGTGTGCATAATTGACTCAAGTTACGAAAAAACTCGATAATGGCCATTCTTTTAGTTTTATGACATAATATTGAAATTCCCTAAATGATTATGAAGCAGAAACCGTTGAAAAAAGCAGCCTCCTTTTTCTCTATTGTGCCTAAATTTAAAAATAGAAAGTGATCATTTCAGCCTTTTGAAACAATCTCTTTGAAGTGCATTTAATATGAATTAATCATTTATTTCATCATATGGAATTATAAAATGATGATTATCTGATTTTTCAAAAATCATGTATGGCCAGTTCTGGTAGTTTGGACAATCTCCTCCGTTACTGCCAAATACATTAGCACGTGTACCCACAAAAAGGTGTGATTTAGTAATTAAAGAACCTTCATTAACATTTACATCTATGGTTAAATAGTATGTGCCATCAATGGCTGTAGAATCTGTAACAGAAATATTTCCTACTTCTGTATTCGGAGAACTAATAAATGGATAAATATCACCAATACTGAAATATCTAATACCTAGGAAATAGCACCAATCAGAGGATGAAATTAATTCTCCTGAACTAACAGCAAAAAAAGAATTATAACAGATTGTATCATCACATGCATATGGTTCCAATACCCAAGATTTTACTGAAAGAATTAACTCCTCCTGACACTCCTCAACACAATAGTCATTTATTACCCAGCCCCACTTCTTAACTCTAAAATCCGAGTAAAAATCATCAAAAGATGTCCCAAAACCCCATGCAGTCTCTTCCATTCCATCTTTTACAACTACAGCGTGTGCTGCTATAAGAGGGCATTCAGGTATTTCACTGAGCGGAATTGTAAATGTCACCAACTTTTCAGGAGTTAAGTATTCTTCTTTTATCGGGAACTGCCCGGGGACAGGGATCTTACTTTTAGTTACCGGAAAAAATTTAATTGGCCCTACATACAGGTGAATCTCTTTCAGCATCCAGCCCTCATCTGTTAGGTAGGTAACATAAATGAATTCATCATCATTGGAAACCATCAGATTCCCAACATTTATAGTCTGTCCGGCAAAAAGATCATATGATTGTTCACCACACACATCTTCTGGGAACGCCCCTTTTAATAGTATAGATACCGGACTCCAATTGAGAAACATCTCATACTCTAAAGAATAAGATTCATAGTCCACATAATCTTCATACTCTCCTTTAGTGCATGATGCAGTAGCAAAAAGGATTAATAAAATCGGTAATAGAAATGTTTTCATAAAACAAATTATTAAGATAATTAAAATAACATATTAAATTCAAGCTATTTAAGTAATGTTTTCAATTTAGCCCTATTAATCCAGATTTCAGAAACATTTTTGATAAAA
>JAYEGO010000573.1:0-8283 GCA_034659155.1 Bacteroidota bacterium
TCATTATAAATTTTACCTCCACCGAAATCAGTGGAATAACCTTGCTTTGTGTCCAGTAGAGCTTGAGATACTATAATCTGATCAAGCATATTCCAGGAACCACTATAATGATAAGTCCCTGAGTCACCCAGGTTATGCATGTCATACATCAGATTATACAGGTCTCGTGGATTTCGGTTTTTTCTTTTATTATTGGCCTGCAAAATTTGGTGTATACTCCTGTTTGTGGGTTCATCGTTGAAGTCCCCCAGAATGATGATTTTTGCTTTTGGTTCAAAATTAAGAATCGAATCTACTGCCTTCCGTAAGACCACAGCACTGTAATTTCGTTTATGTTCTGTAACTGCCATGCCTCCGCTTCTGGATTTCCAATGATTTACAAATACAAATAAGTTCTCAGAATCATTTGTTTTTCCTTTTACCATTAATATATCACGAGTTAGTATTGTATCTCTTGGAAAGTTTATCGGAATGCTTTTGTGCGATTCAATTTTATAAAGATCTTTCCTGTAAAGTATTGCTACATCAATTCCCCTTTTATCCGGACTATCATAGTGAACAATTCCGTAATTACCTTTTTTCAGGTTTTCAGTATTGATTAAATCAATCAGAACCTTTTCATTTTCAACTTCGGCAAGGCCAATTATAGCGGGAAGAGATCTTTTACCGATGGAAGACAATACCTTAGAAATATCCTGCGTTTTCTTAAGGTATTTTTCCTTATCCCATTTTTTTTCACTACCAGGTGTGAAATCCTCGTCCATAGTTAAAGGGTCATCCTCAAAATCAAATAGATTTTCGATATTATAAAAAACGATTGTGAAGTTTTTATTCCTGTTTTGTTTTAATTCAGTTTCCTGAGCAGAAATATTCAGCACAATAATAAGTGCCGGAATAATAAAAAAAGGTTTTTTCATGAGCATATAATTTTTTCTTATGTGAGACAAAATTAATTTTTTATTTTGTTTTTTATGACTCAGCCAATTTTGCTATATTTAGGTATTATTATTACCAACTTACCAGTAAGAAATTCCTGGATTCGTAAATATTTAAATTATACTCTAATTGATAAAAATAATGGCACAGTCTAAATCAATTAACATTGAAGTTAAGGAGGATATCTGTATTTTAAAGATCAATAGGCCGGAGGCCTTAAATGCCCTGAATTCAGGTGTTTTTAAAGAAATGAAAGTTTTTCTGGAAGATTTGAAAGGAGATAAGAACATTAGGGCTTTGATAATTACCGGGGAAGGAAAGGCATTTGTTGCAGGAGCTGACATTTCTGAAATGGTAAATATGAATTCTGAAGAAGCGGAACAATTTTCACGTACCGGACAGGAATTATTTTCTTCCCTTGAAAATCTGGATATCCCGGTTATTGCAGCCGTTAATGGCTTTGCTCTGGGAGGAGGTTGTGAGCTAGCTATGGCATGTGATATCAGGATCGCAAGCGAATATGCCAGGTTTGGTCAGCCGGAAGTTAGCCTGGGATTGATTCCCGGATATGCAGGAACACAGCGTATGCCCAGGTTATTGGGCCTTGGAAATGCTTTGTATTATTTAATGACCGGCGATCAGATCAAGTCAGATGAAGCATTGAGAATTGGCCTGGTGCAAAAAGTGGTTGAGCATGATAATCTGATTAATGAGGCATTTGAATTGGCAAAAAAGATATCCTCTAAAGGACCAAAAGCTGTTGGGAAGGTCAAGAAAACTGCCCGCAAGGGATTGGAAAAGGGAATGATTTTGGGCTCTGACCTGGAAACAAAAGAATTTGGTTCTTTGTTTGAAAATGAAGGAACCGAAGGAATGAAAGCCTTTCTTGATAAGCGTAAACCGGATTGGAAATAATATAACCTTAATTCAAATTAATAATGGAATATTCACAAAGACTATCAAACGTATCGGTTCTTGGAGCAGCCGGTAAAATGGGAAGTGGCATACTTTTACTGATGGCCCATGAACTTTATTCCCTCAGTCATCAAGCAGACAATAGTAAGTTGAATTTCAAGCTAAATGCAATTGATATTTCAGAAGAGGGTTTAAAAGGAATCATGAAATATGTAGAAAAACTTACTTCAAAATCAGCTCAACGCAAACCAGATAATATCCGCCAATTTTTTGGGGATGATATGCCGGAAGAAGAGATGATTCAAGCTTATGTTGAAGGAGTAATGGCTCTCATTCATCCTACAACTGAATTGAGTGCAGCTTTTGATTCTACATTGATATTTGAAGCTGCAAGTGAAAATAAGGATCTGAAAATTAAACTCTTGTCTGAAATTGATAAAAATTCTACTGTAGATCCATGGTTTTTTACAAATACTTCATCAATTCCAATTTCTTATATTGATGAAAAAGCGGGACTGGCAGGAAGAATACTGGGTTACCATTTTTATAATCCACCTGCTGTTCAACGCCTTGTAGAATTGATCACTACAAGTTCTACATTACCCGGACTAAAGGATACTGCTGAAAAATTGGCAGGAAGAATAAGGAAAATTATAGTTCCATCCAATGATATTGCCGGCTTTATTGGCAATGGCCATTTTATGCGGGATGCGCTTTATGGGATTTCTGAAGTTGAAAAACTTCAGGAGGAAATGAGTTTTGTGAATGCAGTATATACAATTAACACTGTAAGTCAGAAGTTCCTGATAAGACCGATGGGGATTTTCCAGTTATGCGATTATGTAGGACTTGATGTTGTTCAATTTATCATGAAAGTGATGGATCCTTACATAGAAGGAGAAAGTCTTCATAGTGATTTGCTTGATGAAATGGTTGCGGCAGGAGTAAAAGGAGGACAAAATCCTGATGGGTCTCAAAAAAATGGATTTCTGAAATATGAAGAGGGTAGGATAACAGGTGTTTATGACCTGAAATCAGGAACTTATGCAGATGCTAAATCAGTAAAAACTGAAGCAGGTGAGTACCTTGGTGCCCTTCCTGAAAACTACAAACCATGGAAGGAAATAGTAAAGGATCCTGATAAAGAAAAGTTACTCGATGATATTTTTACAAATATGAGAAATATGGATGCCCGGGGAGCTAAACTGGCAATTGCATATGGTAAAAACTCCAGGAAAATTGGCCTTAAACTTGTCAAGGATGGGGTTGCACAAAATGAGAACGATGTAAATAAAGTCCTGTTTACGGGTTTTTTCCATGCATATGGCCCGGTGAATGAATACTTTGGATAGAGATGGAATAATGGAATAATAGAATTAAAATATGAATTTTGAATTTACCGAAGAGCAGGAAATGATCCGCCAGGCAGCAAGGGATTATGCTCAACGCGAGTTAATAAAGGATGTTCTGGAAAGGGATGAAAAAGCAGAATTTCCGGAACAACATATTAAGAACCTTGCAGAATTGGGGTTTATGGGAATGTTGGTTGACCCAAAATATGATGGAGGGGGAATGGATACTGTATCTTACGTTTTGGCCATGGAGGAGATCTCAAAAGTAGATGCCTCGGTAGGGGTTATTATATCTGTAAACAATTCTCTTGTAAACTGGGCCCTCGAGCACTATGGAACGGAAGAACAGAAGGAGAAGTATTTAAAACCTTCTGCCAGGGGAGAGAGGTTTGGAGCATTTCTCCTGTCAGAACCCGAAGCTGGTTCTGATGCTACAATGCAAAGAACAACAGCTGTACCAGATGGAGACCATTATATTATTAACGGTGTTAAAAACTGGATATCTTCAGCCAGTTCTGCTTCTATATACCTGGTAATTGCTCAAACCAAACCAGAATTGAGGCACAAAGGGATAAATGCATTTATCATGGATAAGGATACTCCTGGAATTACTCTTGGTCCACATGAAGAAAAAATGGGGATGCGAAGTTCAGACACACATTCTGTAATGTTCACAGATGTTCGTGTTCCAAAAGAGAATCGTCTGGGAGATGAAGGAATGGGCTTTAAAATTGCAATGAAAATACTGGATGGTGGAAGACTGGGAATTGCTGCCCAGGCCCTGGGGATTTCGGCAGGTGCTATGGAGAGATCTGTTCAATATGCTAAAGAAAGAAAAGCCTTTGGAACGGAAATTGCAAATCACCAGGCCATTGCTTTTAAAATTGCAGATATGGCAGTAAAAGTTGAAAATTCAAGAAATCTGTGCCTGAAGGCCGCATGGCTGAAAGATCAGGGGAAACCTTTTGGCATGGCCAGTGCAATGGCAAAACAGTATGCTGCCGATTCTGCTATGTGGATTACCACGGAAGCAGTTCAGATACATGGTGGCTATGGATATGTCCGTGAATACCATGTGGAGAGACTGATGCGTGAGGCAAAGCTTACACAGATCTATGAAGGGACTTCTGAAATACAGAAAATAGTAATTTCCAGAAGTGTTTTTAGGGAAAGATAGAGTGAAAAGAATAATGGAATGATGGAATGCTGAAATGACAGAAATATACAAACCTATAAATCATATACGAATTGTTACTGCAACATCACTGTTTGATGGCCATGATGCTGCCATAAATATCATGCGTCGTATTATTCAATCAACAGGGGTTGAGGTTATTCACCTTGGTCATAATCGATCTGTTACCGAAATTGTGGATACAGCAATCCAGGAAGATGTTCAGGCTATTGCTGTAACTTCTTACCAGGGTGGGCATATAGAGTTTTTTAAGTATATGCTGGATATGTTGAAGGAAAAAGATTACGGCCATGTTAAGATTTTTGGTGGTGGTGGTGGTGTTATTTTACCTGATGAGATTGCTGAATTGGAGAACTATGGTATTGAGAAGATTTATTCACCAGACGATGGCCGGACTATGGGATTGCAGGGAATGATCAATGACCTGATCCGGAAGTCTGACTTTCCATTAAACAGTAAGCATACATTTAAAGCAGATGATTTGAGTCCTGATAAGCCTCAATTAATTTCCAGGCTTATTACTCTTACAGATAATCATTTCAAAAAAATAAATCCTCTGCTCCGAAGTCTGAAGGATAATTGTGAAGAGAAAAAATCATTTGTTCTTGGTGTTACTGGTACTGGTGGGGCAGGGAAATCTTCTTTGCTGGATGAACTTGTAAGGAGATTTAAAACGGCATATCCCCAGAATACCCTTGCCATTCTTTCAGTGGATCCTACCAAAAGAAAAACAGGAGGAGCACTACTGGGTGATAGAATAAGAATGAATTCAGTTTATTCTCCAAATATCTTTATGAGGTCAGTGGCTACAAGGCAATCAAATCTATCGCTTTCCAGATCCATCCAGGATATTCTTTGTATCATCAAATCCAGCGGATTCGATCTTGTAATCCTGGAAACTTCAGGGATAGGTCAGTCTGATACTGAAATTGTTGATCACAGTGATCTCTCCGTTTATGTAATGACCCCTGAATATGGTTCAGCAACCCAGCTGGAAAAAATTGATATGCTTGATTTTGCTGACCTTGTTGTTATTAATAAATTTGATAAACGGGGGGCTGAGGATGCATTGAGGGATGTGAAGAAGCAATACCAGAGAAATCATAAGCTTTTTGAAATAACAACAGAAAAAATGCCGGTATGGGGAACTGTTGCTTCCAATTTCAGGGATGCCGGGGTCGATCAGTTTTTCAAAGAGTTAATGAACAGGATTGAGCAAAAAACCACAGACATATTTCATAAATCTTCATCAAAAGAAATCCGGGCTGTTACTCAATGCTTAAGCATTATCCCGGGGAAGAGAGTCAGATACCTTTCTGAAATTTCAGATACAGTTCGAAATTACAATGAGCATTCTATAGATCAGTCAGAGATAGCAGATAAATTATACAGCCTGAAGCAAAGCATTTTCCACCTGAAGGATGCAGATAAAAATACTCTGGAGGTTTTGAACCTGGAGTATAAAAAGCTTGAAAAATGTCTTGATCCTGAAAGTCGTTCCTTATTAAAATCATGGGATTCAAAAGTAAAGGCTTATAAAAAGAGTAAGTTTACTTATGAGGTGAGGGCTAAGAAAATTGAAGTGGAAACCACTACGGTAAGTTTATCACATCAAAAGATACCAAAAATATCTCTTCCTAAATATAAGTCCTGGGGAGATATCTTATTGTGGAATTTAAAGGAAAATCTTCCGGGAGAATTCCCTTTTGCAGCCGGTGTATTTCCATTTAAACGTGAAAATGAAGATCCTACCAGGATGTTTGCAGGAGAAGGCGGTCCGGAAAGGACAAACAGGAGGTTTCATTATCTTTCATACGGGCAACCGGCACAGAGATTATCTACTGCTTTTGATTCTGTAACCCTGTATGGAGCTGATCCGGAAACAAGACTCGATATATATGGAAAAATTGGAAATGCCGGGGTTTCTATTGCCTGCCTGGATGATGCAAAGAAATTATATTCCGGATTCAACCTTCTAAACCCTACGACTTCAGTTTCGATGACCATTAATGGACCTGCACCAATTATGGTTGGATTTTTCATGAATGCCGCAATTGATCAGCAGTGTGAGTTGTATATTATGAAAAATGGTTTGGAAGAGCAGGTTCGCAAAAAGGTCCTGCAAATTTATAAAAAGCAGGGCCTTCCCGTTCCGGTTTATCGTGGGGTATTGCCAAAAGGAAATGATGGCCTCGGCTTAATGCTTCTTGGTGTTACAGGTGACCAGGTGCTTCCGCAGGAAGTTTATGCTAAAATTAAAAATGATACAATCTCCGGGGTGAGGGGAACAGTTCAGGCAGATATTCTCAAGGAAGACCAGGCACAGAATACCTGTGTTTTTTCAACAGACTTTGCACTGAAATTAATGGGCGATATACAAGAGTATTTTATTAAGAACCATGTCAGAAATTTCTACTCTGTCTCTATTTCAGGTTATCATATTGCTGAAGCCGGAGCAAACCCAATTACCCAGTTGGCACTGACCCTGTCAAATGGCTTTACCTACGTGGAATATTACCTGTCAAGGGGTATGAAGATTGATGATTTTGCACCTAATTTTTCTTTCTTTTTCTCAAACGGACTCGATCCGGAGTATACTGTGATTGGCAGGGTTGCGAGGATTATATGGGCAAAGGCGATGAAGCATCTTTATGGTGCCAATGAAAGATCGCAAAAGCTTAAATATCATATACAAACTTCCGGGCGTTCGCTACATGCCCAGGAGATAGAATTTAATGATATCCGGACTACCTTGCAGGGTTTAAGTGCCGTGTATGATAATTGTAATTCCTTACATACTAATGCCTATGATGAGGCTATTACTACTCCCACCGAGGAGTCAGTGCGAAGGGCTTTGGCAATTCAATTAATTATCAACCATGAATTGGGTCTCACAAAGAATCAGAATCCTCTGCAAGGTTCGTTTATTATTGAGGAATTAACTGAACTGGTGGAAGAAGCAGTATTGATAGAATTTGACAGGATTTCGGAGCGTGGAGGTGTTTTGGGAGCTATGGAGATGATGTACCAGAGAAGCCAGATTCAATCAGAATCCATGTATTATGAAGAGAAGAAATATGATGGCAGCTTGCCCCTGATGGGGGTAAACACTTTCCTTTCACAGGACGGATCGCCTACAATACTTCCCGACCAGGTAATAAGAGCCACAAAAGCAGAAAAAGATTTCCAGGTTAAGATGATAAAAAACCTGTATAAATCATCTACTGAAAAAAGCACACAATTGCTTGATGACCTGAAAGATGTGGCTCTGAATAAAGGAAATATCTTTGAAAGTTTAATGGAAGTATCAAAATATTGTTCCCTTGGTAAAATTACCGATGCTTTATATGAGGTAGGAGGCCAGTATCGAAGAAATATGTAAATTCATAAACTGAAACAGGCTTAACAATTATCTGAAACTCAAACCAGAAGTTAAAAAACTATATAAATATTTATATTATGGATCCAAAAGCCATCAATCTTGCAAATATCCTCTTACTTGCAATTAACCCAAGGGATGAATATACACAGGTGGGTGTGTACAGGCTTGGAAAAGCAATATTCCTGAAAAGGATAAGGCACGAGGCAGAAGATTTTGCAAATTGTAAGAAAATCGCAGACCAGACAAAAATACGTGCTGATTTGATTAAGGAAGCACTTAAAGACAATGAGATAGATTTTGATCAAATACAATTGGTTATGGGAAGAGGAGGCCTGGTTCATCCGGTTGAATCAGGAGTGTACCAGGTAAATAAAAAAATGATTCATGACCTTAAGGAGAGTGTCATAGGGGAGGATGTCGTGAACCTTGGAGGCTTAATAGCCCACGAAATTGCCAGTCACTTGCCTAATGGTAAGGCATATATTGCTAATCCTGTCGTAGTC
>JAYEGO010000574.1:0-1957 GCA_034659155.1 Bacteroidota bacterium
AAGCTTTGGCAGGTGTTCAGGAAGAAGAGTATGTTGAGGCAATAAAACTCTTTGATCAACTAATAACAAACAACAAGTCTGATTACGGATTGTTTATGCAAAGGGGAGAAAGCTACTATTTAATGGGCGAGTATCAACAAGCTGTTGAAGACTTTCATAGAGCAGAGGCTCTGCAAACTGATTGTTCCGCCTTCTGGCTTGCCAAATCTTATGCAAATCTTGATAATCCTGTGGAGGCTATTAAATATCTCAGGCAGCATCTGGAATCTGACCTTAAAAAGTCAGAAAAAGAAATTCTTTTAGAAAAAGCATTTGAAAAACTGGAGCGGACAAAAGAGTGGAGAACCTTATGGAAAGTGGACTGGTATTCTGAATTTGAACGTCAAAAATCAGATATAGAGTATCAAATCTCTGGCTCGAATATGGATGAAGCTTTAAGGAAAATAAATATCCTGATACATCAAAAGGAGGATGATGCCGGTTTATTTTATCTAAGGGCTATTACCTATGAGAAGATGTTTAAATATAACCAGGCCCTTGTTGATTATTCTTTAGCAGTAAAATTTGGTGAAGGAAAGATTGATTACCGCTTGAGTAGGATAAAGCTTTATATATTGATGCAGAGGCCAGGTGATGCTCTTAATGAAATAAATGATATTCTTTTAGAACACCCGGAGATGTTTGATCTTTGCCTGGAAAGGTCGGAAGTGTATAAACAATTAGGAAATTATGAATTGGCCAGGGAAAGCATAGATGATTATCTCGTGTATTTCCCATATAAGGATGATATTTTATATATGGGAGGAATTATTTGCTATGAGGCAGGAAGTTATTTTTCCTCTTTGGAATATTTTAATAAGGCATTAGAATTGTCACAGGCCAGGAAGGAGTATTTTATTGCCAGAGGTCGTGCTTACTACCAATTACAGACTTATTTCTATGCTGACAGCGATTTTGGAATGGCTCTGGATCTGGACCCATATGATTCTGATATTTATCTGAATCGAGGTAAAGTCAGGGTCAAAATTGGAAAGCTTGAAGGCGCATGTTATGATTTTAATAAGGCTTTTGAAATGGGAGAGAAGAAAGCCCTGCCCTTTTTGCAAAAATATTGTGATTATTGATAAAAGTCTGGGCGCCTAAAGGTCAGAATATTAAAGAGCTCAAGAGTCTAAATCCATAACATTCCCTGAACATTTAGAACAAGCAAGATATGTGTGTATATGGACTTTAGTCCAAAATATTTTTAAGATTATCCCGATTTTCCTGTTTTCGCCACTTTTTGAAAAAATTTAGTTTTTGGCTCTGTATTGCCCGTAAATAGGGCGTATTGTTTTTAATCTGGGTAACCCAAATGGCGAAAACAGGGGTTATTAAAAAAAGATGTATGGCAGAAAAACAGCTTACACTTGAATTATGCCTGAAAGGCATAAACGTATTAGCATAGGGCGATAAGCCCTATGGACTAAACAGGAACAAATGTTTTAGGACTGAAGGTCCGACAGGTAATAAATATTTAACACGATAATTTACAGATTTGCCAGCAAAAATATACATGTCGGACTTTCAGCCCTACTTTTGTTATATTTACAAAACCATAGGACTTTATCCTATGCTAATACAGGCAGCTCTTTCAGAGCTATATAATTCCAGAATTATTGAGTAGTATATGAATGCAAAATACAATAAAACTTAAATAAATATAGATTACCCCATTACTTTTTAAAATAATTTAGTTTTTGGCTCTGTATTGCTTGTAAGTAGGGTGTATTGTTTTTGATCTGGGTGACCCAAATGGCGAAAACAGGTGAAAACAAAATAATGTCAAAGGTCAGAGGCTTGCCACGTTTACCCCATGAAATTCTTTATATTTCATCAGGGTGAAATGCGAAAAAGGAGCATATTTCACAGTGGTCAAATGTTAAAGAACTACGAACAATCTTGAACTCTAAACCTT
>JAYEGO010000575.1:0-8261 GCA_034659155.1 Bacteroidota bacterium
TGTCAGAAATAATAATTTCGCTAATGAAAACGGTGGGTATGCTGTTCTTGTTCAAACCCCCGGTGTCTTAACCAGTATGGATCACAACAACCTCTATACAGCTGGGAATTACATAGCTGCATGGAATAACGTAAAGATTTTTGATCTTTTTGATTTACAAACAGCAAGTGGATTGAATAGCGCCTCCCTCTCTGTGTATCCCCACTTTATTGCGGATAACGATCCTCATACTGTTGCACCCTGGCTAGATAACACCGGAACTGCAATACCTGGTATTGATGTTGACTTTGATGGTGAACTCCGGCATGCTGTGACTCCTGATATCGGTGCAGATGAATTTACAGCAGATCCTTCAACAACTACAGCTTTGAGCGGTACATATACAATAGGTTCCGGAGGAAACTATCCAACAATTTCCTCTGCTTTCGAAGATGCCTTGCTTAAAGGTGTATCTACGGGAATAACTTTCCATTTGCTGAACGGAACTTATAATGAACAGGTAGCAATCAGGTCAATTCCGGGAGCAGGAATAGATAAAAGGATTACTCTGGCATCGCAGACCGGTAACCCTGAAGATGCAATCATCTCCTATTCCAGTGATGACTATTATGCAAATTGGGTTATGCAATTGCATGGAGCAGATTTTATTACTATTCAAAACCTCACTGTAAAAGCTGAGGGAAGTTCTTATGCAAGGGTCATTGATCTCTGGCAGGGAGCCGATAGTGTTGAAATCAGGGGAAATGTACTGGAAGGTATAATTCAAAGTGGAAACAATGCTAATTATGCAGTCATTTATTCTGGCGATTCTGATTATCGCAACAGGCGTATTGAAGAGAACATTTTAAGGCGGGGAACATTTGGGGTTTTCATGAGAAGAGACCAGAATAATTATCAATATGCAACAGGAGCTGAAATATTAAATAACACCATTACAGAAAATGGATATACTGGAATTCACCTGCAGTTTTATAACGCACCGTTCATCACAGGAAACGACATTGAGGCACCAGCCAGTGGCATCAAGGCATTATCATGCTCAAATGATCTTGTTATCAACAAGAATATTATTAAGGTTGATTATGATATGGGAATTCAATTGTCTACCTGTTATGGGACTAACGATAAGAAAGGACTGGTAAGCAATAATTTTATACATATTGGAGGTAATAGTGGCGTACAAGGAATTTATATTAATAGCTCATCCAATCAACTGGTACTGAACAACAGTGTTCATTTAACAAATACAAATGCAACTTCGAAAGCATTTTATATTTCATCAGGTGGGACAAGCAGTGTTACAATCCTCAATAATATTTTTGCCAATACAGGAGGCGGGTACTCATATTATGTTACAGCTCCCGCAACAGTGGTTGGTTCCGACTATAACGATCTGTATTCATCAGGAGACATTCTTGCATATTGGGGTGCAAATGCCGAAAACCTGGAAGCCTTAAGAGTTGCAAGCAGCATGGAAGAGCACTCTATTTCCATTCATCCTCAATTCAACAGCGATACCGACCTGCATACCATGGCAGAAGCACTGGATAGTGCCGGAGTATCACTGGCCGCTGTGCCTAACGACATTGACGGGGATCCACGGCATCTTCTCTTTCCCGATATAGGTGCAGATGAGTTTAGTTTCATACTGAATAACCGGCCTGTTGCAGCAAATGACTCCATTACAACAGCAATAGAAATCATCATCTATCCCCTGCTTAATGACTTTGACATTGATAGTGACAGCCTTACAATAATAGAAATTTCCTCTCCAAACCAGGGTACAGCATCAATTATGGCAGGTGATACCACAATATTATACACACCTGTTTATTTCTCACCCCCATTTGATAGCTTTCAATATATCATACATGATGATCATGGCGGAGTGGACACAGCTTACATATTTATTACCCTGTACCAGCCAATGACAGAATTTACCCGTATGGAATTCGAGATACAAAATGTTTCACATGGATCAGGCAGGTTTGGTGACTATGATAATGATGGTGATCTGGATATCCTGCTAACAGGCTGGATAGGCACAAACCAGGACTATATTACTAAAATTTATGAATTTAATAATGATTCTTATAGTGATATTGAAGCCGGTTTGAGAGGACTCTCCTCTGGTACTCCTGAAGGAGCTGCCTGGTGCGATTATGATAATGATGGGGACCTGGATATTATAATTTCAGGAAGTGAGGCAAATAATGTAGACAATCAGTTTACAACCCTCTATTCTAATTTTCTTGGAACATTTACCGATGAAACATCAGATGTAAATATCTCCGGACTGGTTTCCGGTTCAGTTGACTGGGGAGATTATGATAATGACGGAAGAATTGACCTCGCAGTATCCGGCACGAATGAGAATGGTTCTCTTGTTTCCCAAATCTATAAAAACTATGGACCGGACACATATGGTGGAACATGGGTGCTCACAAACTCCCAGATCGAATTAACGGAAACCAAGAACGGTGAAGCCACCTGGGTCGATTTTGACAGTGATGGGGACCTGGACATTTTCATTTGTGGCGTTGGACTTGACACTGCTTTATTATACAGAAATGATAATGGAATATTTACTCCTGTTACAACAGGTATAAAAGGGGTAAGATATACGGCAGTTGATTGGGGTGATTATGATAATGATGGTGACCCTGACCTTGTTATTTGTGGGAATTCAGGCCAGGGATATCTTAGCAGGATTTATAGAAACGATGGTAAACAGGATGATTCTTCATGGAATTTCACTGATATAAATGCAGGACTGACTAATGTAGAGAGCGGTGATGCTGCCTGGGGGGATTATGACAATGATGGTGATCTGGATCTGATTATTTGCGGTAATACCCAAATGTTACAATCCATAACCATTTTGTATAAAAATGATGCGGGAGATTTTGCAAACAGTGGGCTTAATTTTCCATCCTATGGACGCTCGAGTTTAGAATGGGGTGATTATGACAATGACGGCGACCTCGACCTGTTAATGACAGGATACAGTCCTTCAGAAATGGGACAACGCACTCTTATCTACAGGAATGACATAGACCAGATAAATATGCCACCATCTGCTCCAACGAACCTCGGCTTTGCAATTGAAGAGGATCATATCTTGCTTTCATGGACCGGGTCAACGGATGAAGAGACCCCTTCAGATGGATTATCATATAATATCAGAATCGGAACAAGTTCCGGAGTGGATGACGTCATGACATCCATGGCACATGGTAGTGGAACAAGGAAATTGTCAGCAATAGGAAATGCCAGGCAATCAAGCTCGTATGCAATCTACGGGCTTTCTGCAGGAACATATTACTGGAGTATACAGGCCATCGATCATGGATTCAGAGGATCTAATTTCGCTTCTGATCAAACAATAGTATTAACTGGTATCAATGATAAACAGATCAATTCTGATGCATATAAAATGGGTCAAATTTATCCCAACCCAGCAACTGACCATATCACCCTGCAACTTTACAGCAATATGCCTGCTGATGATTACATACTTAAAATAAATTCAATGACCGGGAAAGTAATGCTAAATGAAGTAATACATGTATATGATGTGAGTCAGGAATTAAGTGTCGGAATAGATAATCTGCCGGGTGGCATATATATTATTTCATTATCAGGAAACAAAACTATCTATAAGGCAAGATTTATAAAGCTTGAATAAACTTTTAAATACCACTATTCCAGAAAACAGGCATTAATAGCATTACTAATTAAGAAAAAACATGAGAAAAAGCACATTTAATTATACGATAACAATTTTCATATATTTCTCTTTTTTAATTCTAAATACCCCTACCCTTTTTGGTCAGCGACCGGGTATTGAGTGTGGTTGTGAGAAGTATGGCCAGTATGTGTCCCCGGCAGTAGCTGCCCCAGCGATGGGTCAATCCCTGGCCGACGATGACAATACTAAATTGTCTCCTAAGGGAAAATACAAGCTTATAGTAAGTGATGCCCCACCGCCAAATTATATTCATCTTACAATCAAAAATGTTGAAAATGGAGCTCTTATTTTTAGCCAATCCTTAACGGCAACAAGCTGGGGCTTTAGTCCGGGAGATAATTTTTTTGTAATTCAGGGGAATGTGCCGCATCCCGATCCCTGGGCTACAATGGATTGGGTTAGTTTATTAGTTTTAGATCCTGATAAAGCAGTAGAGGGTGAAGATGCCGTAATGTATGATATCAGTTCCCCGACACTTTTATACAATCCTGTTGTACAATTTAGTCCTCATGGTCGATACTTGCTCCATGCCGGAATGACTAATACCAGTTCTTTGATATTGCATATTTACGAGACTGCTACAGGCGAACAGGTATTTGATGGATCAGCTAATGATATCGCTTCTGCCGGTAGTGCTGGTGGTAATGCAGGTTGGGGATTCAGTCCCGATGAAAAAGATGCCACCTTTGTGCATACTTATCTTACTGACGTGGACGAATACGCACTGTTTGTAAAAAGATTGGATGCTCCGGAAAATGAATTCATTATACAGCACACTAATGGCACAGGAGGTGCATATTGGCGCTTCAGTCCTTGCGGGGATATTTTTGCATGGATCCCGGACTACTGTGGCCAGTCTCGTCTGGAAATACGTTTTTATCTAACAGCAAACGAGTCAGGCGTTATTACTACAGCTGACGGGGAGTTTTTTAGTAACATAGAATATACTAAAGATGGTCATTTCGTTAATTGGAATGCGCTGAAATTTCCAGTTGATCTGTCAATGGCCAACCAAACATGTCCTGATGAAACTGCACCCACATGGCCGGATGGTGCTGAACTATCGATGACTGATACCTCCGGAACCAGGGTTGTACTGCACTGGCCACCGGCATTGGATACGATTGGTGTTTCTGCTTATCGTGTTTATGCCGGAAGTGATCTGATAGAAGAAATTGGTAAGGATACTGCATGTCTCGTAAAAGATCTTGACCAGAACACTCCATATACATTGGGAGTAAAAGCAGGTGATGAAACCGGCAACTGGAGCAGTAAACTAACCAGGGAACTTACCACTCCCGTAGATATTTCTCCGTTCTGGCCGGACGGGTCAGCAATAACTTACTCAAATTTGAAAAGCACTGAAGTAAAGCTGACATGGACACCTGCAAATGATGATTTTGGTGTTGAGGGATATACTATATTCATGAATTTAGAGGCTCTGGAAACAATTTTCGGTAAACTGGATACCGTCATAAAAAACCTGACGCCTGAAATTGCCTATTCTTTTAAAATAGAAGCTTATGATGCGGCTAATCAGAGTACCACCGACGGCCCATCTGTTAATGTAACAACTCCGGGTGATCCTGATCCCACCTGGCCCGAGGGTAGCACCCTAAACTGTGGTGAAGTTACCGAAACCAGTATTCAACTGATATGGCCTGAAGCAAACGACGACAACTATGGAGTTACCAGCTATGAAATTTACCGGGATGCAGAGTTGATTCACTCTTCCAAAAGAAATATCAGGCAATACGATGTAACCGGTCTGGAAGAGGGAACTACATACCATTTTACGATTATTGCAAAAGATATAGTTGATAATGAAAGTGACTCCCTTCAGAGCTATTGCTCAACCCTCTCACCTTTTATAGAAAAAGCCCTGGTAGTAGCATCCGGGCACCAGGCACTACCTGATATTGATGACCGCCTGGTTTTGTGGCAAGATAACCGAAATGGTAATAGTGATATTTATAAATATATACTAACGGCCCAGGAGGAGGAGGAGCTAATCACGGATCCTGCATGGCAGGGACAACCGGCCTCTTCAAATGGAATTGTTGTTTGGACTGACTTTCGAAATGGTGACAGCGATATTTATATGTATGATATGTATGATCCGCTTCATCAGGTAACACCAATTTGTGAAGCTGATGGAGACCAGGTCAATCCGGCCATTGATGGGAATATTGTGGTATGGGCTGACTACCGGTCGGGTAACTGGGATATTTATATGTACAACCTTCTGACCAGGGAAGAAAAAGTAGTTTGTAGCAACAGTAGTTCTCAAGTTTTACCGGATGTTTCCGGAAACATAATTGTATGGGAAGATATGAGAAACGGAGACCCGGATATTTATGCATATAATATTGGTTTAGAAGAGGAATTTATAGTATGCAAAAACGATGGGGAACAACGAAATCCTGCGGTAGATAAAACATCGTCAATGAGAATTGTATGGCAGGATAATCGAAAAGGAGATTGGGATATTTATATACAGGGATGGTATGTTGATTCTTACGAAACATTTAAAATATACTTAAATCCTTCCGGAAATCAGACAAATCCAGATATTGAAGGAAATACACTTGTCTATCAGGATGATATGAATGGCTCATGGGATATCTATGCCTATAAATTCAAAAATACCATATGGGGGGATATGGAGCCTATTTGTCTGACGGCAGGTGATCAGATAAATCCACGTACATCAAAAGAGAGGATTGTCTGGGAGGACAGAAGCAATGACTATGGGGATATCTATATCTGGGATCGTCCTCCCGGTTCCGATCTGGCAATAAGCCTGGACGAAAAAGAGGATCCGGTAACTGTAGGTGAGGATATCGTGTATAAATTAACAATTGAAAATGCAGGTCCTGATGATGCAGACAGCGTAAAGATTACCTGCTCACTGCCGCAGGGAGTAGTACTGAAGAAAGACACTATCCCCGGATTTGTATCCTCCCAGATTGGGAATACCCTGGTTTCTAAAATCCCATTACTACCTGCCGACTCAAGCCTTACCTGGACCTTAAGTTTCAGCACACTAGAAGCAGTCAGTGTTAATTTTTCTGCTGAAGTAGAGGGACGGGTATTCGATCCCGATCCTTCCAATAACAGAGTCTCAGAGACTACAGATGTCAGTCTTCTTACCCGTGACAACATCCCCTCTGACTCTGAATTCGGTATGGACCTTACTACTGATGGCACAATCCATTTGGCATACAGGAGACGTGATTCATTATTCTATGCAAGAAAAACCAGATACTCCGGATGGACAGAAGAGTATGTCGATTTTCTTTTGTGTGATGATATATACTTTAATAGAGAAGATCAATATTCAGACATTATCGTGGACAGGTCAGGAAGGGTACATATTGCACAATCTCATATAATATATAACTATGAAGAGCAAGATAGTTCCTATTACTATTTATACCACTATGTTAAAAATGGAGATAGCTGGGATAAAAGTCTTCTTAGGTTAAATCAGTATGGATTTGATTATTTAGACCTTGAACTTGCAGCAAATGATGAGTTGCATCTTGCTTACACGCGACCGCTACATCATTATACCCATCAGTCCCCTCTACTCTATATGACAACCCAAAATCAGAATTGGCTAAATCCGGAACAAATTTCAATTGGAATGAGTACGTTCGAAATGACTGTTGATTCAAATTACGAGCCACATTTCAGCTTCTACTGGTATGACGGTAGTTTCTGGAACTATGATGATTATCTAACACATTCAATTCTACATTTGAACAGGCAGGCATCAGGGGATTGGACATCTGCTAAGGTTATCGATCCGAAATGGCCCAAAAACATATGGGGAAATCCCGAGCCTCGAATCGGACTGGATGGACAGAATAATCCCCACATCTTCTTTACAGAGGTTATTACTGACAGGTTAAGAATTGCCCGCAAGGTAGATGATGATTGGAAATTCATGACTGTAGCTTCGGGACCTGATCTAGGTGCTGGAAGGGCAATAGCTGTTGAGCATGACTCTCTATATCATATCCTATACCATGATAACGGACAATTCGTATTTGCTTTCAATCATTCCAACACCTGGATTCGACAGATTATTTCAGGCTGGGGAGGTGATTGGGGGAGCAGCCACGCCGATATGAAAAAGGATAGTGAAGGGAATTATCACATTGCCTATGGGATATCCAGTTCAGACTTCAGAACAGGAGACATCAGATATATAATGATACCCTCTTTACCTTATATTATTGCTGATGTGGAGCAATTAAATTTCGGGATCATTGAACCGGGAGAAACAGTAGAGAGGAAATTTCTTATATCCAATCCCAGTTCCGAAAGGGTAAATATTGATAAGTTAAGTGTAATAGGACCTGCTTCATTTACTATAAACAGAGAACATCCATTTCTCGATCCGGGGGAAAGTGATACGGTAAGCATCAGTTATTCTCCTCAAAATATGGAATTAGGCGATGGAATACTGCGAATCCGATTCAACGGAACTGAAAAAATGTTC
>JAYEGO010000576.1:0-1955 GCA_034659155.1 Bacteroidota bacterium
AGAAGAAAGTATTTTATCCTCGTCGGGCAATTCACCATACACCAGGTCTTTAAAAATACCCTGATATGTGTTCTTCATTTGCCCCCATGTTTCGTCTGGTTGCGAAAAGATTATCGCCTGTTTCGGATGGTAATTCAACCACTCATTACCACTTTTATAACTTTCTATGTCATCCTGGGCTACTTTTAGCAACAAACTGTCAAATTCTTTAGAATAAAAAAAGCTTCTTATGTCTTTGTCCTGCAACAGTCGATTAATATCGTAGCAATGCCTGATTTTATTATTTAAGTCCTCTATAGGATTTTCCGAGTTAGAAAAACGTACAAGACTCATGATCTTTTCGCATAGAGTTCGCCTGACATCCAGTACCATCAGATCAAAGGGTAACAGTCCGTACTCATCGGCTAACTTCTGTTGACCGGACTGCACCATCATCTCATAAATGTAGGAGCTCACATCTTTATTTATATAAGGCTCGTGATATCCCAACCATGTTGCTTCTACGATAATGACATCCCTAACCTGGCCATAATTTCCTTCAAATACTTTCGTATAACTGTGGGCTGTTTTCCTGTTCATGCCCATTTTGTGTGTTACTCCTTCTACTTGCACCTCTGGAATAACATCAGCCACAACTTTTGATATCTTCTTGATTTTATTTGTTAACTGGTTGTTAGTCTCTCCGTCCCTTCTTAACACTACCAAATCGATGTCCTCCGAAAAGCGATCTATTAAACCATAACATTTCGATAAAGCTGTACCACCTTTAAATACTGCCTCTTTACCTATTTCATGGTGGAATATAGTATGGAGTACGAACGTAACCCAATAATCTTTTTCAATATAAATTTCGAGCAATCTTTTTTGCTGGGCCGTTGCTCTTACGGCCTGATTAAATAGTTCTGTATTTTCATGTAACTTCATTTAATATTCCAACTTTCGGCCGAAGGTAACACGCTTCTGGACACAGATAATTTATAAACAGTTATTGGATTCAATGATTTGCGTAAAACCTCAAATCTCTGATCAAGCCGCAATGCTTCCATCATAGCCCCCAATAAGGCCCTGGTAGATGGAGGATATTTTACAGATAATTTAACAAGCAATGATTGATCATCAGCCGTTAATAATTTAATGATCGCCATAATTCGTTTGCACGATGCATCTATTGTAGTATCAGGAATAGCTTTGATATATCGTATAGCATCTAATAATTGTAACAATGGAATGTTTTCTTTAGTAATGTTATTCCTTTGCTTTATAAAGGAAATTTTATACATCCCTCTCTTGATGAAAGGCCGGGGCTCGTTTTTACCTATTTGGATTGTATTACTCACCTGAGTTGTAAGTCCCATTTGATTATAAACACTATAACCGGTGATATAACCAATAAGTTTATCATCCTTTTCGAGCAAGTCTTTTACCACCTGGTATTGTTCCGGCAACAATACACCAAAGACAGTTGATTCGGGTTTATAGTATTTACCTCTTGATAGCTTCTTAATTGCACCAGATGCCACCATTCTATTAAGACTTTTAATAACTGCTTCCTTTCTGTTCACCTCAGTCAAAAAATCCTCATAGGTGAAAATATATCCCTTAGGAAGCCGGTCTATCTTAAGTCTTATGTAATCAGATGTTTTCAAATATTTGAATTTTGAGCAAAGATAATAAAATGTCCAGTTTATTACTATAATTACTGGACAAATTGCACAGTGGCCTTTTATCGTACTTCGGCGACTTCATAGCTAGTCACTTTGTTGTGCAAGCTCCCAATGGCTAATTGCTCCACCAATTGCACTACCTATTGCACCACCTATTGCACTACTTGTTGATTCATTCTCTCTGACAAGAGACTAAACATTGTCATTTGTATATTATTCATACTTTTATGTGTGATTTAATTGATGTAAACGACAAGATTAATTGGGGAGCATTTGATCCAAAAGATTTTA
>JAYEGO010000577.1:0-1955 GCA_034659155.1 Bacteroidota bacterium
TTAGTCAATTAAAAATGATTAATGATATTCACTTTGTCGATAACCCTTACAATACCCTGGTTGAGGATTATTTAATACTCGGCCGGAAAATTTATAGGTTTATTGAGTATGTAGAAAATAATTGGAAATCTCCTAAATAAGGCCAAACCTGCAACCTGTAACCTGTAACCTGTAACCTGTAACACAAAAGATCGGATGTCATGATATGAATAACAATAATAAGATTAATATAATTACCCTTGGCTGTTCCAAAAACCTGGTTGATTCAGAAGTCCTGATGGGACAGCTGAAGGCAAATGATTTTGAGATCGTTCATGATTCCAATGATCAGGATGCAGGGATTGTTGTGATCAATACCTGTGGATTCATCCATGATGCTAAACAGGAATCTATTGAAACAATATTGCAATATATTCGTGCAAAGGAGGAAGGGAAGCTTAAAAGCGTCTTTGTGATGGGCTGCCTCTCAGAGCGCTATAAGAAAGATCTTGAAAATGAGATAAGGGAAGTGGACCAGTATTTTGGAGTGAATGAGCTGGAAAATATTCTGGGAAAACTTGGTGCTGAAACACGTAAAGACCTTATAGGAGAGCGCCTGCTAACCACTCCCTCTCATTATGCATATATCAAGATATCGGAAGGATGTGACCGTACATGCTCTTTTTGCTCCATCCCCCTTATTCGTGGTAAACACCAGTCAAGACCTATGGAAGAAGTCTTCCGGGAAGCTGAACACCTTGCCGGTAAAGGAGTGAAGGAGCTTATACTTATTGCCCAGGATCTGTCGTATTACGGTCTGGATCTGTATAAAGAACAAAAGCTCAAAGATCTTGTGCAAGGATTAGCCTCTATTAGCGGACTTGAATGGATCAGGTTACATTATACCTATCCTGGTAAGTTTCCGCTTGATATACTGCCTCTGATGGCCTCAGATAAGAAGGTTTGCAGGTATATTGATATCCCCTTGCAGCATAGTCATGATAAAGTGCTTGAAAAAATGCGCAGGTTATCCTCCAGAGATAGTACCATGAAACTGCTTCGTCGCTTTCGTACTGAAGTTCCCGGACTGGCTGTTCGGACAACAATGCTGGTAGGTCATCCGGGGGAAGGGGAGAGGGAATTTAGGGATTTGATGGATTTTGTAGCTGATTATCGTTTTGACAGGCTTGGGGTTTTCACCTATTCCCACGAAGAAGACACCTATGCTTATCAGAACTTCAAAGACACTATTCCTGAAAAGCTTAAGCAGGAAAGAGCAAATAAAATCATGGATCTCCAGCAACAAATTTCAAAGGAACTCAATGAAAACAAGATAGGGAAGCAGTTCAGGGTTATTATTGACCGTCAGGAAGGGGATTATTATGTTGGCCGTACTGAATTCGATTCCCCGGAAGTAGACAATGAAGTCCTGATTGCTACGAACAAGGCCGATTTTAAAACAGGAGGATTCTATGAGGTGCATATCACAGAAGCCACAGAATATGATCTGATTGGAGAGCCTTTGAAGGATAAACGATGAAGGTCAAAGGTCTCCAAAAGGGATGCCTTTGGCAAGATGTCAAATGTTAAGGCTTGATTTTTTTTGTTAAATCTTTATACATATATGGTCAAGACAATAATTTATGCTCTTCAGGCTGAAAGCCTGGAATATTATAGCCGGGGGCAGCGCCCCCGGTAAGAAACAAACCACAAAAAAAGGTCCGCAGCAACTGGTCTAATTTAGAAAAACCATTCATCGGACCGCATAAACAACTTACAATGCCCTATATCCAGATCCAAATAAATGTAACAGGTGAAACTACGTCCTTGTATTCGCAAGTCTCAATAAAATTAGTTAATCCTTCATTTTTCAGCCAATTCCAAATTTGGTTTATAAAAAATCTGCTGTGAAAATTTATCTGAAAAAAAGCACCATGCCTGCCCGGCAAACGGACGGGCTTCAGCATGGTGTTCAA
>JAYEGO010000578.1:0-8254 GCA_034659155.1 Bacteroidota bacterium
ATGTAACACGTGGCTTTACTAACCCCAGGCTTAAGCCTGGGGTTATAGAATCCATGCTAGTACCGGGCTTCAGCCCTTCTGCTAAATATTTGATTTTGGTTAGCTTATAACCCAATAAACCCAATTTATCAATAATGCTATTTTTACCGGACAATAGTGATAAATTATGTATTTCTTTCGGCTTTATTCAGTAATTTTGCATTTCTGGATTTTAGATAAATCCTGTCAAATGTTAATTTGTTTCAATGAAAATTTATTAAAAACAACAAAATATGAAAATCAGTAAAGTAGTTGCCCAGGAAATACTTGATTCCCGGGGAAATCCGACGGTAGAAGTTGAAGTAAGTCTTGAAAATGGCGTGCGTTCCAGTGCTATGGTGCCATCTGGTGCTTCCACAGGAGAGAAGGAAGCAGTTGAACTCAGGGATGGTGATAAAAGCAGGTATGGAGGAAAGGGAGTGCTAAAAGCCGTAGAAAATGTTAACAAGATAATTGCTCCGGGGATTATTGGTATGAGGGTTGATGAACAACGTGCCCTGGATTATAAGATGATAGAGATGGATGGGACTCCTAATAAGGCAAATTTTGGGGCCAATGCAATTCTTGGGGTTTCCCTGGCTGCAGCCAGGACCGCAGCCACCGCCTTGAATATGCCTTTGTTTCGCTATCTTGGAGGAGTGAATGCAAGTCTGATGCCTGTGCCTTCCATGAATGTCATAAATGGTGGTTCTCATGCAACAAATAATGTAGATTTCCAGGAATTTATGATTGCTCCTCACAATGCCCCTGATTTTGCAAGCTCTATCCGTATGGGAGCTGAAACTTTTCATGCCCTTCAAACTGTTTTAAAGAAAAGGGGATACAGTACAGGTGTTGGGGATGAAGGTGGTTTTGCCCCTGATTTAAAATCAAATGAGGAAGCTATTGAGGTTATTCTGGAAGGCATTGAAAAAGCCGGATACAAACCCGGGGAGGATATTTCTATTTGCCTGGATCCTGCAACAAGTGAGATGTGGGAAAATGGTAAATACAAATTTTTCAAGTCAGACCAGTCACTAAAAACTTCAGATGAAATGGTCGCAATATGGAAAGATTGGGTAGCAAAATATCCAATTATATTAATTGAAGATGGAATGGCTGAAAATGATTGGGATGGCTGGAAAGTGATGACTGATGAGCTGGGAAGTAAGATCGAGATTGTAGGAGATGATCTATTATGCACTAATAAAAAGATATTACAGGAAAGTATAGATAAGGGTGTGGCCAATTCTATACTGATCAAACTAAATCAAATTGGAACTTTGACAGAGACTCTTGAAACCATTGAGCTTGCTAAAGCAAATAATTATTTCTGTTTTGTTTCACATCGTTCCGGTGAAACTGAAGATCCTTTTATTGCCGACCTTACGGTAGCTACAGGAGCCGGACATTTGAAGACCGGATCGGGATGCAGAAGTGAAAGGATTGCCAAATTTAACCAGTTACTTAGAATTGAAAGGATACTTGGCAAGGATGCTAAATTTGCAGGCCTGGGTGCTTTTAAAAATGCAAAATAGGCTTTACAAGCTTTAAAATGCAATTTTCACGTGGTCCGGAATAGAATATGATCCTGATTGATCATCCCCTACCGGACCATTTTTATGTGGTGTTACCAATTACATGGTTTTTTTTCCACTATTCCACTATTCCACTATTCCACTATTCCACTATTCCACTATTCCACTATTTCAATCTTCCACTATTCCAATCTTCCATTCCTATACACTTTCTATCCTGCTTGAGATCAGGCAGATTCCTGTTTAAATATTTTCAGCTATTTTAACTCATTGTACTTTTTTGCACTATTCTTTGAGTGCTCAACCGGATACTTTATATGATTTTTCCTGATTTTTTCCAGAATAATTTCTTTTACATCAAAATTGTATTTTTCAGATAATAAGAAGGCATAGGCAAAAACATCAGCCAGTTCCTCCCGTATTCTTTCTTCTGAAACATCTTCAAGCTGTTCCTTGTTTTTCCATAAAAACAGCTCATTCAATTCCCCTGCCTCAATTGACAGGGCAAGAGCCAGATCCTTAACATTATGAAACTGGGACCAGTTTCTCTGGTCCCTGAAATCTACAAGCTTCTTAATTATATCCTGGATGTCAGTCATTTAATTTAGTACAGAGATGAAAACTTAAAAGTACCAAAACTTTATTTTAACTTGAAGATTGAGAAGAGGGTGTTGATCCTTCGATAAGCTCAGGACAAGGTTTAGATGCTTGCCTGTTAGCAGATAGGGTTGAGGAGCTTATCCTCCCTCTACTTCGATCATTTTAAAAGGCATATTTAACATTGCGCTATAGTCCTGGCCACATTCTTTCATGTCCAGGTCATCTTCCTCATAAAACCAAACTATTTCAATGGACTTTCCTTTCATCGAGATCTCTTCTAATGTTTTAAAGATCTTTAAAAGTACTTTGGAAGAGCTGGTATTAAAATACTCAAGATAGACATTAACCTTGGTATTATCAGGTGCACTGGCGGCAAAATCTTCAAGCCATTCAAATACCGGAGAATAGAATGTGTGATGGTTCTCAGGAATGGATTTTCCCTTGATCTCTATCAAAGCATTCTCTTCAGAGTAATTGATCTCCGGTGTTTTGGCTGTCCCCTTTATGTCTAAAGGTCTGATATTCATACTTCCTAATTCGTTAATAGGTACAGATCATCAGCTTAATAGATTATAAGATAATACTTTCAGATGTCTAATGTATGAAATTGTATTAATTCCTGAAAATGAAATTCAAATAATCTTTAATTTATTTTATTTTTTTAAAAAAAAACAGTCGCTCCTAAGGAACAACTGTTTTAATATTTTTATATTACAGACGTTTATTCATCACTTGTTGCATTCTCAAGGGTTTTCATTATACTGAATACAAATGCAGAGGACAGGAACAACATTATAACCAGTAACAGGAAGAATTGCCACATCTCCCATTTCATCCAGAAAGGTCCAATAAGTCCGGCAAGCAGGTTCCCAATTGCCGTAGATCCCAGCCAGGCTCCCTGCATAAACCCGGAAAGACTTGGAGGAGCAACTCTCGAAACAAAAGAAAGTCCGATTGGGCTATAAAATAATTCTGACACAGTAAGACTGAAATATGTTGCAATCAGCCAGTAGGGAGTTACCCTCATGGCATCTGCAGCAGAACCTGCCACAAAAAGTTTTGGTGCAACAAGACCTACAACAGCAACAATCATAATTACAAAACTTAAGCCTGCAAGTGAAAGCCCAATGCCAATCTTTCGGGGAGAACTTGGCTCCAGACGCCTTTTGTTGAGTGCGGCAAATATTCCTATGACCAGCGGCGTTAAGAAAACAATGAAAATAGGATTGAATTGCTGGAATATGATTGGATTAATGGGCATTTTGGAATCATAGCTGCCTATCACTATATAGGCTATTGCACCACCAATGACCACCAAACTCAGCCCTATCATTTTCATGAGTTTACTGTTATTTTTCCCAATCAATAATACAAGTCCGATAATAACAGCAATGATGGGAAGGAATGCCCTGAGGTCAAAAAAAGCATAAGTAAACTTGGTGACCTCGGTAAAGGTGTAATCCCGGGCAAAGATTGTTAAAGTAAAACCATTTTGATGAAAGGCCATCCAGAAGAAAATATTTACCATAAAAATCAGGCCAAGTGCAACCAGTCTTTTCTTGTACTGCTGAGGAGTAAGTTTAATTACATTTGAGGTTTCATCCTTAACCGAATCTTTGTGCATTACATCAACATGCTTATATGTTTTGCGAAAGCCCACAAAGATGAGAAGGGAAATGAAAATACTTACTGCAGCAATTCCAAAACCCAGGCTGTAGGATTTACTGAGGGTGTCGATATAATGCTGACTGAAATCAGCGAGGTTGGTAAATTCATAAGCAGTATCAGGTATAATTGAAGATTTTGCCAGTTCCATATATTCAGAGGCCCTTTCATAAACTCCGCCTTCTTGTAAAGTATTCAGGTAGTCATGAGCCATACTGGGAATATTGGCATTATAGGCCAGGTCTCCTTTTCTCATAATCCACTTGCTCATTGCCTGGGCTGCAGATGGGGCAAAAAAGGCTCCAATATTGATTCCCATGTAAAAGATCCAGAAAGCAGCATCTCTGAATTTGTCGAGTTTTGAATCATCATAAAGCTTTCCTACAAGAGCTTGCAGATTACCTTTAAAAAAACCGGTTCCAAAAGATATAATGGTAAGGGATATGTATATCATAAATTTTGCTGACCCAGGTTGAGCCAGAAGGAAATACCCTCCGATCATAAGAATAATTCCCAGAGTGATGGTTTTTCCAAAACCCAGGAGCTTGTCAGCAATAATTCCACCCAGAAGAGGAATAAAATAAATGCCGAATAGAAATGTTCCATAAACCCGGCCAGCTTCTTCAGCATTCATGCCAAATTTGGCTTGCAGGAAAAGAATAAATATAGCGAGCATGGTATAGTACCCAAAACGCTCACCCATATTTGCGAATAAAAAGACATAGAGTCCTTTTGGATGTCCTTTGAACATAGTCAGATGTTTTAGTTTTTATTTGATTTGGTATTGAACTGACAAATATAGAAATCTTTTTTTACTAGCTGTCATTTTTTTACTCCTACAGATATTTATGAGAAGAAATGCTAAATTAAACAGTTGATATACTTGAATTTGGCTTTTTGTTAGCTATTAATGGCAAAAATTTCCGTGAATTTTTCGGGTTAAGCTGTTAAAGACATTATAAAGACATTAAATTTGTAGTAGGATCGTTTTAAAAGCATAATGTGGTTTTTGAGTAGGAGAAAATTGTTAAATTATTGCCTGGTAAATATAGTTTCTTTACCGGACACTACGGAATTTGCTATTAAAAATATCAGTAATGTATGAGAATTCGCTATTGAAAATATTCAGCTCAGAGCAGGTACGGGAAATAGATGCATTCACCATTAAGAATGAACCAATTGCCTCCATAGATTTAATGAAAAGAGCAGCCGGATCTTTATTTGGTTTCTTGCAGAATCATTTGGATTCATCAGGCTTAATAAAGGTTTTTGCCGGACCCGGTAACAACGGGGGAGATGGCCTGGCCCTTGCCAGGATGCTTACGGAGGCAAATTTCCAGGTGGAAGTTTTTATTCCCCGGTTTTCCAGTAAAAGCTCAAAAGATTTCCAGATGAACTTCGATCGACTGAAGGTGCAAAACAAAGTTCAGGTTTTTGATCTTCATAAGAAAAATGATTTTCCAAACCTGAATAAGTCAGACATTATTATTGATGCAATTTTTGGTTCCGGACTCTCAAAGCCGTTATCGGGCCAATATGCAGCCCTGGTACAACATTTGAATAATTCAGGTGCTGAAATCATAGCAATTGATATTCCTTCCGGACTTTTTGGAGAGGATAATTCTAATAATGGTGGATCCCATGTAATACAGGCTAAAACCACCTTAAGTATTCAATTTCCAAAGCTTTCTTTTATATTTGCCGAAAACCAGGATTATGTTGGAGACTGGCATATAATCCCAATTGGATTGCACAAGGAGAAGATTGAGCAAACCAAAACCTGGAATTTTCTGCTTACTCTGGATTATTTTAAGCAGGTTAAAAGAAAGCGGGAAAAATTCAGCCACAAGGGTACTTACGGCCACTCCTTGCTTATATCTGGGTGTTATGGGCGGATGGGGGCTGCAGTGCTTGCTTCAAAAGCAGCTCTGCGTGCAGGAACAGGTCTGCTTACGAGTCATGTTCCTGCGAAAGGAATTGATATCCTTCAAACAGCCGTTCCCGAGGCAATGATCAGTGTAGATCAGTCAGAAATATTATTTTCACAAGCTCCTGAACTATCTGAATATGACGCCATTGGTGTGGGGCCTGCCCTGGGGTGTCGGAGTAATTCTCAAAAAGGGCTATTGGAACTTATAAATAAGGCCAGAAAACCTATGGTTATTGATGCTGACGGGATCAATATACTGGCTGAAAACCAGGAAATGCTCAAAGAAGTGCCTGAATACACTATATTGACACCCCATCCTAAAGAGTTTGAACGACTGGTTGGTAATTGTGAAAACGGGTATGAGAGAAATAATAAGCAAGTGGAGTTTGCAAAGAAAAACAAACTCATCCTGGTATTAAAGGGAGCCAATACAAGCATTGCCTGTCCGGATGGAACCTGCTATTTTAATTCTACTGGAAACCCAGGGATGGCTACTGCAGGAAGCGGAGATGTATTAACCGGAATTATTCTTGCCCTCCTTGCTCAGGCCTATGAGCCAAAGCATGCTGCACAATTAGGCGTGTTTGTTCATGGACTGGCCGGAGATCTTGCTGCACAGGAAGTGGGGCAGGAAGCCCTTATTGCTTCGGATATTATTGACTTTCTTGGAAAAGCCTTTAGTATGATATAGTTTTACAATTCATTTACTTCTGTATTTTATATATATATGAATTTAAATAAGATGAATATGAGATCAGTGGTTCTATATTTGGGTAGTTTGTTTTTTGTTGTGTTTATTGCTTGCAATCCAATTCAGGAATTAAGAAGATCAGTGAATCCTGTTTCTGAATTGAATACAATCCCTAAAGATGCTTTTGTATATGCTCTGCCTCGAACAGCTATCAGTATTAATGTTGAATATGAGAAAATTGTTGGGAAGCAAGGTCCATTTTATGATCTTCGCTTCAAATATCTGGGCCTGGAAGAAGGCCTGGAAGAGGATTTTACTTCCTGGTCCCTGAACAATATAAAGGTCAGTTCTTACCAGGAAATTGACCCGGAAGAGTATTATGTTGTTTCCGGGATTGCATCATCAAATTTTATTTCTCTAAGCAAGAACGGACTGGTTCTTTCTGTAGAATGGGGAGTGTTTGGGGAAGGAATAAGCAAGCTCGATCCTTCTGTTGAGGATGAAGTTTTTTTTGCAGATCTTTCTGTGAAAAGGAATGTTGAGGTAATTGCGGATACAGCCTCAAAAATGGTATTCGTTGATACGGGCTTCGTAAGGGTTCCTTATGTTGAATTGAAATCAAGGTTTAAAACTTTGGATGAAAAGGCTGAGGAAGCAGCTAATTTTATTATTAAGATCCGAAAAAGACGTTTTAAGTTATTGTCCGGACAATACGATGTTTTCCCTGAAGGAGTTGCTTTAGAGTACGCAGTGAAAGAGCTTAACAAACTTGAAAATGAATATCTTGCCCTATTTGTCGGAAAAACAGTCAGGTATAAGTATAGCAAGTCATTTGAAGTGATTCCTGAATCCGGACCGGAAGAACAGACATACCCGCTTTTTTCTTTTTCACCCATTGCAGGTTTAATGCCGGAGGATATTCCAAATGGAAAGCAAGTAACTTTGAGTTTCAGATCCCTGGGAACTACAGGGCTTCTTGAACAATATGAATTCAAAAGCGACACCCTGTCACCGGGGGGATTAATCTACAGGGTTCCTGAAGTTACACAAGTAGAGATACTGAGTGGAGAGAGTGTTTGGTACAGCAAAAAACTATTGATCTACCAGCTTGGCAAGCTATTGAGACTTCCTGAAAATTTTATTTCCCTGGAAAAAGAATAATTCTTAAATCAACGACTGGGAAACCCAGAACCAAGATTTGTAATCCAGGAACCAAAACTCACAACTATTTAACTTTTCCCCTAAAAGATTCTTTGTATTTCTGGAATTCTGTAGTTTGGAAACTGTCACTGGAAATGTAATTCAAAAGAGGCTCCATGTCTTTGGCCGAGAAATAGCCAGGAACGGCAAAAAGGAGTTCCAGTTTCTCATTCATATAGGCAGCAGAAGGATAGGACATTTTCCCCTGTAGCAGAGCTGCTGCCAGCTGGTGAGTTCCCCGTGTTCCAGTGCCTTCATTTGTGAAGGTATGACCAGCAAATTTAATAGCCTTTTTAGATTCGGCATCGAACTTTACAGCGTAAAATTCGGTGTTTAGAATGCTGGCAATCACAGGATCAGTAAAAGTTTCCTTATCTAATTTTTTACACCATCCACACCAATCTGTATAAACATCTATAAATAGTTTCCTGGGTTCTGTTTTTGTTAATTCTTCAGCCTCTTCAATGGTGTACCACTTTACTTTTTCACTCTCCTGTCCAAAAGAATACCCGAAAAAACTCAGGAATAATATGCCAGCAATCAGTATCTTTTTCATACTTCTATAATTAATTTTTATGTTCTACAACATCTCTCAAAATCTGTGCCAGGCTG
>JAYEGO010000579.1:0-1936 GCA_034659155.1 Bacteroidota bacterium
AGTAAACAAAGATTTATACAAAGCCTCCCATTGGATTGAAAAGGCTTATAAATCAGGAGATATCCAGGCAGAAAATATCTGGAATCAATACGAATTATGGAATTATAAAAAGTAGGGACAGCTTCCTACTTTTTCATAGTAATACTTATTGCTAAATCATATTTTTTAAAAAAAAGTAGGAAGCTGTCCCTACTTTTCCAGCCTGACTTCCTTGAAAACCCTCATAAAATTGCCACCCCAAATCTTTTCTATTTCTTTTTGTGTGTAACCTCTTTTTACCAGCTCAAGGGTGATATTTCCCATTTCACTTACATCCTGGCATCCTTCCACACCTCCTCCCCCATCAAAATCAGTGCCTATACCTATGTAATCAATCCCGGCTACTTCCACAATATGATCAATATGATCCACAACATCTGATACTGTTGCAAGTTTACGGGGATACTCTCTTTGAAGGGCCGACCAGTCTCTACGTGCCTGCCCCATTTCTTCATCATTCAAGCTTTCGAAATTCTGATATTTCTCCCGCAGGGCAGCGAAGGCTGAATCTCTGGCAGGATAAGGATCGGGCTCCTTTACATAAGCACTCAAAATACACATCTGTATCACGCCTCTATTCCCGGCCAGTTCCTTCAGCATTTCATCTGACAAATTCCTTGGGTTATCACAAAGTGCACGTGCACAGGAATGAGAAGCAATTATTGGTGTTTTCGAAAGCCTGATAACATCGTAAAATGAACTGTCAGAAATGTGAGAGACATCAATGATCATACCCAAACGGTTCATTTCCTGTACCACCTCTTCACCAAAATCACTTAGCCCGTCATATTCAGGACCCTTTTCATCTGTAGAAGAGTCACAAATGTCATTATTACGTGTATGGCACAGAGTTATGTATCTGACTCCCTTATCATAATAGGTCTCAACCATTCCCAGGTCCATACCAATTGGGTAACCATTCTCCATCCCTATATAAATAGATCTTTTCCCTTCCTTTTCATTACTGTAGGCATCTGCAGGTTCATAACATATATTTGCAAGTTCCGGATATCTTCCTACCGCACTTTTTATGGAATCAAGGATTTCAAGGGCTTCAGATTTTACCCGCTGGTTTCCTTCATCATCCCTTGGACCCTGACCGGTAAACACAGCCCAAAACATTGCATCCATCCCCCCTTCTTTCATTCTAACTAAATCAACACAACCACCACCTTCTTCCCGATTGTTTCTTTTCCCAATATCAAATCCTTCCATCTTAAGATACATGGGAGTATCGCAATGGGTATCAACTGTCAGAACTTCATCATGGATCCTTTGTGCCTTTTGCTCAACAGATTCATCAGAAATCCCGCAGGAAGACAAAAATAAAACTGGAATAAGAACAGCAAGGTTCGGAAATATATTTTTCATAACTAAAGATTAATTATTAATAAGTTAAGTCTTCATTCAATATACAAAGGAATAAAAAAGTTGTCTTAAATAATTCTAAATAGCATCTGAACCCCGATTCAAAATTACTTCGTAACTTTATAGGAATTCACTCTCAGAGGTAATTAAAGCGAACCTCTACCGATAAGAAGGTTTGAACGAGTGTCTCATGAAGCGTAGCAGAATAACTCATTACAACTTATATGCTCGAATGTTAAGCTGAATAAATTTAAAAATGATTATAATTTTAAATATCACTTACTAATCAGAAATCCGAGTACAACAGTAAACCCTGTTCCTGCTACCTATACCGGATTAAATTTTGAAGATTCAGTATTAACAAATGCTTTTTATGATTTTGCAATTATTTCGTCAGACCATGAACATAGATCAAATTGAAATTGTCGGTTGGGATTTTCTTGCTTATTATGATCAAACAAGTATAGATTATTGGGTTAATTTTCAACAAATATACACACCCGAATTCAGGGCATATATTGAAACTCTA
>JAYEGO010000580.1:0-1935 GCA_034659155.1 Bacteroidota bacterium
ATTATGTTGTTGATGAAGCTGTCCAGATATTCGGAGGGATGGGATTTTCATCAGAAACCGACGCCGACCGTGCATATCGTGATTCACGCATAAACAGGATATTTGAAGGCACCAATGAGATCAACAGGCTGCTGGTTGCCGATACCACCATTAAGAAATCCCTTCGTGTTGGATTTGACGTGGTAAGGTATGCACAACATGTTGTGAAGGAATCTGATAAGGAAGCTGAAGAAACAATTTCCAGCCACAGTTGCTATGAAGAGAAAAGTAAGTGTACACAAAACTTTAAAAAAGCGGTGCTCTTTCTTCTCGGCGTGACTACAGATGCTTTCCAGAAAGAGCTTTTCAATGAGCAGGAAGTGCTCAGTAATATTTCTGATGCAATTATGCAAACCTATACTGCAGAATCAACCATGCTGAGGGTTAAAAAGCTTGAAGATACAGGACATGAAAAATTCAGCAGTCTGTATAAGGACATCCTGGATATCGTGATCTATGATGCAGCGGACATCATCCGTAAGGTTGGGCATGATGCCATCAACTCATTGCCTGATGAGGTAAAGGATAAAGAAGTGATGCTTGAACGCATCGATCTATTCACAAATGTTAAGCCTGTGAATGTAAAAGATGCCAGGCGAAGGATCGCGGATAAGCTTATCGAAGATAATCGCTACAGCTTTTAAATTGTCGATTGTCGATTTTCGATGTTCGATTTTCGATAGGATTTAGGATTTTAGATATTTGATTTCCGATTTATTTCCGATTTATTTCTGATTTATTTCCGATTTAATTTTAATTGTGAAATTTCCTGTAAATTACGTGATCATAGAATACAATCATGGGGTGGCCGGCATCATCCGGCCATGTTTATTACATTTGTATATATGAAGAAAAGAATTGTACTTGTATTTCTGTTTCTTTTTTCTGCCTTTGGGGCATATTCGCAAAAATGGGAGCACACATTTGGCAGTCCATACCGTGATGATTGGGGTGTGGATGTTATTGAATGTTATGACAATGGGTTTCTGGTAATGGGAGGAATTGAAGGTGAATATTCCTGGTTATTGAAAACAGATATTAATGGAAACCTTCTATGGGATAAATACTTTACTGACGAAGAACCATATCTGGATATTTTTTCGACTGTATTGTCTGATGCAGAGGGGAATATATATTTATTAGGATGGAGGGTAATACAATTTGATTCAGGCTGGCCGCTTATTGTTAAACTTGATTCATGCGGCGAACAAGTCTGGTGCCGGCAGTTTATTGATGACACCTATTGGTGGGGATGGGTTGATGATGCATTACTACTGGATAATGGTGATATTCTTGGAATGGTGCAAATGGAATCGCAGGAACAAATTGAAATGGTTTTCTTGTACTATGTAACAAGTGAAGGAGAGTTGGAATGGAAGAAATCCTATGCATCAAAAAACGATTACCCTCTGATTCATTCCCGAAACCCTGGCATTTTGCAGTATGTTAATGATATGTACATTATTTCCGGTTATTGCTATTATGCTTACCCCAACAACCCGCCGCATGGGTACCTCAGGCCCATGTTTATTGGCATTAATACTTTATTTGAGGAAAAATTTGTTTTGCCTTTCGGTATGGTTGATTCAATACCGGGGAAAGCATATTCAGTAATATATATCAACGATTCTCTGATAATGGGAGTTGGAGAGCATTGGCTGTTAACTGACAAAGATATTTATAATAACTCATTATTGATGTTCTTTAACCCATTGGGGGACGAGAAACAATACAAGGATATTCCTAATAATGCCATAGATACGACTATATTGAGCAATGAAATGAGGCAAATTGAGCGTATTAATGACAGTTTGTTTTTTGCCACAACACATTACGGTAAAAAGTATCAGGGAAATAATCATGGTGAATTTGTATTTGATACTTCGAGCCATGTGT
>JAYEGO010000581.1:0-1933 GCA_034659155.1 Bacteroidota bacterium
GAAGCATGAAGGAAGGAAAGAATAATGATTAATGATTAATGATAAATGATAAATAAATTATGGATTCAGGAAAACTTAGAAGTTTATTAAAGAAAGTAGAAGATCATGAGATAAGTACTGAAGAAGCCTTGTCTGAATTGAAAGACTTTTCATTTCAGGATCTTGAATATGCTAAAATTGACCACCACAGGGAGTTACGTACCGGATATCCTGAAATTATCTTTTGCCAGGGGAAGACCATTGAGCAGCTCAGGGGAATTATTGAAGCGATGCTGGCAAAGGGATCAGATGTGGTAGGGACAAGAGCTGATAAAGAAGTTTTTGAATCTATAAAAGATCTGGATCCTTCATTTATTTACTATGAAAAAGCCAGAATCTTTAGTTTACAAAAAAAGAAACCAAACATTCCTGAAACCAAGATCTGCGTTGTAACCGCAGGTACTTCAGATATTCCAGTCGCAGAAGAAGCTGCCGTCATTGCTGAAGTACTCGGAAATACTGTAGAACGCATTTTTGATGTTGGTGTTGCAGGAATTCACAGGCTAATGAGTAAGCTGGATATCATAAAGCAATCCAGGGCAGTTATTGTTGTGGCAGGAATGGAAGGTGCCCTTGCCAGTATAGTTGGAGGATTGATCGATAAGCCTATCATTGCTGTCCCTACAAGCGTGGGATATGGAGCAAATTTTGGAGGTATTTCTGCACTTCTGGCCATGTTAAACTCTTGTGCCGGTGGTGTTTCTGTTGTGAATATTGACAATGGATTTGGAGCAGGGTATTATGCCAGTATGATCAATAAGATCTGATCAGGGAAATTTATGGACAAAAAAATAATTCTGTCAACCAGTTACTTTGGACCAATCAGCTATTTCTCCAAATTATTACTACCGCAAAATGTTTGGATTGAAAAACACGAACATTTTATCAAACAAACATACAGAAACAGGTGCATAATTTATGGAGCAAATGGGCCTGTCTCTCTTACCATTCCTGTTAAAAGAGGAAGTTTTCATAAAATAAAAATAGCTGATCTTGAGATTGATTACAGCAAGGACTGGCAAATAAATCAATGGAGAGCCATTGAGTCTTCATATAATTCAGCTCCGTTTTTCCAATACTATTCTGATGATATAAAGGTCTTTTTTGAGAGTGATACCAGATGGTTATTTGAACACAATATGAATATCATTGAGACTCTTTTGAAACTTATACGCCTGTCTAAAGACATTTTGCTTACTGAACAATACCTTCCCGATTCTGCACACATCATAGATTACCGTATGACCTTGCGACCAAAAATTCCCCCTGAAGATCCACTTTTCAGATCAGTTCGCTATTTCCAGGTTTTTGATGATCGTCATGGTTTTATTCAGGATTTAAGCATACTGGATCTCTTATTCAATGCCGGGCCTGAAACGCTGGATATCCTCCATAGAAGTTTGAAGTTTGAAGTATGAGCCCACTCCGAAAAGTAACTTTCTAGCCACAAAGGCACGAAGGCACCAAGAAACACTAAGGTCAACTCCCTTATTTTCTTTGCTTTGTGAATCCCTGCCTGCCAGCAGGCAGGTTTGTGTCTTGGTGTCTTGGTGGCATTTTATTATTTTGTTGGTTTCGGAGTAGGCTCAAGTTTGTAGTTTGAAACTCGAGTTTTAACACTTTCGTGAAAATGGGTCATTGCGAACGAAGTGAAGCAATCTCCCAACATTCCATCTTTCTTTTTCTTTCTTTCTTTCGCTCCCTCGCCCCATCTCTCTGTCAATAATCCAATTCCACTCCTATGCCATTCTACCCATTCATCATTAGTCATTCATCATTCATCATTAATCATTAATCATTAATCATTAATCATTTTCTAACTACCCTCATATGCCGGTAATTAAAGAGCCATGCTCCTATTAGAAAATATAGAATACTGATTAATAACAGGGCA
>JAYEGO010000582.1:0-8175 GCA_034659155.1 Bacteroidota bacterium
AAGAAATAAGCAATGCTCAATATTCAAATCCCAATAACCAAACTGCATAGTTGCTGGTATTTGAATTTTGAATTTTGAAATTTATTTGGAATTTGTGTTTTGGAATTTGGAATTTAAATTACGATAATATGGCATATGATGAGTTCCTGGCAGATCGAATTAGCGGTATTTTAGATGCTAACCACATAAGCTATGAGAAAAAGGAAATGATGGGAGGGCTTACCTTCATGGTGAATAAGAAAATGTGTATTGGTGTGGTAAAGGAAAACCTGATGGCCAGGATTGATCCTGAAGTTTACAAAATGGCACTTAAAAAACCTGGTTGTGTGGAAATGAATTTTACAGGGAGGCCTATGAAAGGATATGTTTTTGTTGAACCGGAAGGAACTGATATGGAGACAGATTTGGAATACTGGATACAGCTTTGCCTTGAATACAATCCCATGGGCAATTGAAGAATGGAATAATGGAAAAGTCAGGTTTGAGTCATAATATTGAAAGGCCAATGTTGATAGGAGGTTTGGGATAATAGTAGTTTAGTTCCGTAGGAACGATATATTATAGCAAGGGACGCAAGTCCCTTTTAATAAGGAGTGTGAAAAAGAGTTCCATAGGAACGGCATAATTTTAAAATAAAGAACAATAATATGGAGGAGAATTTCGTATTTAGTGGAACCGGCCATTCTCTTGGCAAATATTCCGTAAATAATAAACATATTGAGAATGCACTTCACAATGGATATCTTAAAGGATTTAATGAAGAAAGGGTTCGTAACAGTAAGAATTACAAGGAGTTTTTAAAAAGCAATCCTGGAACTTCTCCTTTTGAATATTTTGCAGGACATAAAATGGGTTTTCATACCAGGGGACATGTAGCACCATTTCCTCCAAATAAAAATCAGATTTCAACTCAAAGTGCACTTGACCTGGGTGTAGATGCTATAGATAAGGCACTTAAAGATGCTGATGTGCACCCAAAAGACATTGGCTTGTGGATGATAAGTACAGTTTCTCCACACGAACAGGCTCCGGGCATAGCCTCTACAATAAAAGGGTTTTTTACGGAATTTACCGATTATACTCCAACCTTCACTCTTACTTCAGGCTGTTCGGGTTTTTGCGTGAATCTACAGCATGGTGTAGAATTTATGAAATGTAATCCCGAAGTAGAACATATCATAGTGGCCCACACAGAAACTATGTCAAGCTTTCTGACCAAGCTTACAGATTTTATCCCTTTTGTAACATTTGGCGATGCAGCAACTGCTGTAGTGTTATCCAGAATAAAAAGCAAAGCTAAAGAAGGAGTGCTGTCGGTATTGAATTACCAGGATCTTAATATGGTTGATTACGTGGGCGTTGATAAGAACTGGAATTTGTATATGGATAGCTGGGTGGTACGTGAAAGAGCAACAGCTGATATCATTCAGGCAGCCACTGAAGTTCTTGATAAAACAAATTGGAAGGTAGATGATGTGGACATGCTCTTGCCGCATCAAACAGGAAATGCTATCCTTGAAGCAGCATGTGATCAGCTAGGATTTCCCCGGGAAAAACTCTACCGGGAAGTACAAAAAAATCATGGGAATGTTTCCGGACTTGGAGTTCCACTTGGACTTTCTTTATTGAAAAAATCTGGTGAATTAATGCCTGGAATGAAAATTTTAAGCCCGGTTGCCGGTGTAGGTGGTGAATATGGAGCTTTTACTTATCTGGTTCCCGAAGAAAAAGAAGAAAAAACAAACAATTATCAATTGGGTTTATCAAATGAGTTGCAGTCACGTATTGCGTTGGTAACCGGAGCCACCGGTGCACTTG
Source organism: Bacteroidota bacterium (assembly GCA_034659155.1). Classification (GTDB taxonomy): domain Bacteria; phylum Bacteroidota; class Bacteroidia; order Bacteroidales; family VadinHA17; genus JAYEGO01. The sequence goes on from JAYEGO010000582.1 coordinate 1,819, forward strand.
GTCTTGAGGTTGCAAAAGAGCTTTCAAATAGAGGTTGTGAGCTTATCTTACACTACAATTCAAACGATTCAAAAGCAAAAAAACTGATAGAAACCCTGAATTCAGGAAAAGTAAAAACATATCTGTATAAGGCTGATTTTAGCAATGAAAAAGAAGTGGCAAAATTCATTTCTAAAATACAGAATAATCACCCGAGTATTGATTACCTGGTTCATACTGCTGCTGTTACAGGGAGTTTAAGCAGGGCCAGCGAAGTGAGTCAGGAAGAATTATCAAATGTGCTTCAGATTAACCAGTTTTCTGCAATAGAAATTTCAAAATGTCTGAATGAGCAACTTGCTGGTGAAGGAACTATATTATATACCGGTTCGGTGGCAGAAATTGCACAATTTAATGGATCTTCTGCATATGTTGCTTCAAAAAAGGGTCTTCATGGTTTCGCAGCAAGTTATGCAGGAGAAGCCAGAAGCAGTGGAATAAGAAGTATTTATTATATGATTGGCTTATTCGATGGAGGAATGACCGATAAGCTTGATCAAAAACAAATAGATGCTGTTAAAACAAGTATCAACCAGGAAAAAGTTGATAAAGCAAGTCAGGTTGCCGAAAGGATAGTTAAGTCCCTCTATATCCCCAAGGTAATGAACACAAATGATACTTACGAGGGAGTTTTGATTGTCCGGAAAGATGGCTTTTTCCTTTAGAATATACTCACCGGTCCGGTGAGTACTAGATTTAAGAAGGACCTGTCAGGGTCGGTTGAAAAAACATGAAACTAACATGCCAAAAACAATTAAACTATATCTCTTTCTTTTTTTCCTTACCTTATCATTGGGGATCCATGCCCAGGATTCTCTAAAAGTCATTACCTACAACCTGCAGGGGATGAAACCTGGCACATATCCTGAAACCCGGCTACCACAAATAATAACGAGGCTAATAGCTCTAGATCCGGACATTATAGGACTGCAGGAAATTAACCAGGATAGATATGGAGGTGGCCTGGATAACCAATGTAAGGTAATTGCAGATTCTCTTAGCTCATATTTTGGAATTCCGTACTACTGCTACCAGGAACTCACACATTACTCCTGGGATAGTCAATACAATGAATATATTGGAATAATCACAAAGCTGCCGGTTTTAGAAACCGGGTATTACCAACTTGCAACAGGAGTTTTTCCAAGAAAAGTAGTATGGAATCTGATTGACACTCCCCTTGGAAAAATAAATTTTCTGAGCACACATCTTAGCTATAATAGCTCAGCAGTAAGACAGGTGCAGGTTCAGCAAATAATGGATTATATAAGCTCTTTAAACCAGAACTATGAAACCAAAGGAACGATTTTATGTGGAGATTTCAATGCTATTCCCAGTTCTACAGAGATCAAGATGTTAACTGAAACTGGAAGTTCTGATTTCTATTTTGACACTTTCCGTGAAAATAATCCCTCCGAACCAGGTTATACTGTTCCTTCACATGATCCAACATCAAGAATCGATTACATTTTCCAAACCAGTAAAAGCTACCTGGGTATAGATACTTCTTATATAGTTATGGATACACCTTTCTATGGGTATAATTATTGTTCTGACCACCTTGGAGTAATGATAATTTTCCGGGAAGGAACACCAGTTTTTGTCAATACACTTAAGAAAGAAGAGAATGCATTGTTTACATTAAATCCTGCCTGGCCCAATCCTTTTACTTTCGAAACCAGAATTGAATTTGAACTCTTCAAGGCAGCCATGGTAAAATTAAGCATACATGATGTAACAGGACGTGAGTTGTTTATTCTAACAAATGAACAGAAAGCTATTGGGAAACACCAATTTATTTTCTCCCCGTCAAAAATAGAAGAAGAATTTCTTATTTGTAAATTGCAGGTGGATTCTAATTACAAATATTTAAAGCTTGTAAAGGCAGATTAATCTTCAAAATAATCTTTCTCCCTGACTTCCTCAATTGCTAGCTTGAGCTCTTCTTTTAGCCTGTTAATAATATCCTTAACAGATCTTATCTCATCTATTAATTCAACTGTATGACCAGCAACCCATAGATTATTATAATTTCCTGGCTGAATAGATTTTTCAAGCATAGAAATTCCCTCTTCCATTCTTTCCAGTTTAGTTAAACTATCTTTTGAATTGGGATCTGCTTTCTCGTCCTGCTCTTTTAGTTTCCTGTAAAATGGTGTGTTAATAATAGACACAGGTGCCCCGGACAATCGGGAAGTCATAATTATATCTTTCATCCCTGAATCAACTATGGCCTTTTTATACTCATCACTCACACCTGCTTCCGTACTGGTAATAAAGAGCGTTCCCAGGGATACTCCCACAGCCCCAAGGGCAAGCATAGATAAAATACCTTTCCCATTTGCAATTCCCCCTGCAGCAAAAACTGGTTTGTCCGGAAAGTGCTTTATTAATGCAGGTACAAGCAACTGGTTAGGATGAGTACCTGCATGACCTCCCGCACCGCTGCCAACTGCAATGAATCCATCCACCCCTATTTCATAAACCCGTTGTGCATGCTTGATATTGGTAACATCACATAAAACTTTTGCTCCATAAGTTCTGGCTTGCTCCACTACTTTCTCCGGATTTCCAAGGGAAGTAATATAAAATGGCACCTTCTTTTCCACACATATTTTAAGATCCTCTTCCATTCGCTTGTTTGTGCTCTGAACTATCAGGTTAATACCATAAGTCCCACGATTTTCATTTGAATATCTGAATTTATTCAAATCCTCAAGGGCTTGTGCAAGCTCTTTGCCAGTCAGATAATTCAAGCTGGGAATAACTCCGGCAATACCACTTCTCATTGCTTCTACCACCATATTAACATTAGAAACAAGAAACATGGGTGCCATAATTATTGGCATTTCAATGCCCAGTAACTCTATTAATTGATTCCTTCTACTCATTTTCTTTCTTTTTCTTGTGCTTCCATCTTTTGTGTGACCAGAGCCAGTTTTCAGGTTTATCCTGAATGATTTTCTCCAGGGTTTGCATATACAATCCGGTAACAAACCCTGTTTCTGTTAGCGAAGGATTTTCGTATAAGTCCCTTATGTATAAAGTATAATGCCCTCTCTTTACACGCTGAACATCAAAATACACAAGTGGTGTATTGTATCTTCTGGCATAACTTTCAGGGCCATGCAAACAGGCTGTTTCACGATTCAGGAATGGAACCCAGACAGCTTTACTTACTTTTCCCGGATTCTGATCTGCTGCCATAATAAAAAGGGTTGGGGTTTCTACTGACTCATCAAAAGCCTCACGTGTTTCCCATGTTGGGACAAGCAACATTCCTCCTTTTCTTCTTTTCTCCTTCAGGTACTTATCAATGTACTTATTTGAAAGTGGTTTGTATAAGGCCACAACCATTTCTTGAAATACCGGAGCTACAGCTTCAATTCCCCATTCCCAGTTTCCATAATGACTAGCAAGAGCTATAACCGTCTTTCCCTTTTTAAGATATTCAGCAACAAATTCGAAATTTTCAATTTTATACCGCTTCCTGAAACTTTCCGGACTCATAGAATAGCCCTTCACACTCTCTACCAGTATATCACTCAAATTCCTGTAAAATGCTTTTGAGATTTTCTTGATTTTTTCTTCACTTTTGCCTGGGAATGAGTTTTTGAGATTGCCGTAAACTACTTTTCTTCTGTATTTTAGAATATAATACATGAAGAAGTACATCAGGTCAGAAACAAGATACAGCAAGAAAAAAGGTGTGATCTTGAGGAAAAATAAAAACCCCAGGAAAATATAATAAGAAAATCTCTTCATGCTAAAAACTTATTGATATTCAGGCTTTCGCTTTTCCTTAAAAGCTTTTACTCCTTCTTTAAAATCATCCTTTTCAAAGCATTTTACAAACTCCTCTATTTCCACTTTAAAACCATCACTCTTGTCGTAAAAAGCATTAATACTTCGAATAATTGCGCGTATGGAAACCGGGGATTGTTCCACAACTTTTTCCAGGAGCTCAATTCCCTTGCTTATTAGTTGATCATGGCTTACCACAAAATTAACCAGTCCGATTTTGGCTGCTTCTTCGGCACCAATAGGCTCTCCCGTCAATGCAAGTTGATAGGTTTTGGTTTTTCCTACTAATTGTAACATCCTCTGTAATCCTCCCATCCCTGTTACAATTCCTAATTTTGCTTCAGGCAGGGCAAATGTGGCATTTTTTGAAGCAATGCGTAAATGACAGGACATAGCCAGTTCGCAGCCACCACCATATGCAATTCCATTAATAGCCGCCAGAATTGGTTTTGGAAACTGCTCTATAAAATGCATCAATTCGTTTCCTGCTGATGATAAAACTTTTGCAGAACCGGGATCCAGATTTTTAATCTCATCAATATCTCCCCCTGAAACAAATACCTTATCTCCGGCTCCGCTTATGATAACCCCTTTTACCTTATGATCATTCTGAATAGTTTTAAGTATGGACTGCAACTCCAAAAGAGTGCTACTATTTAAAGCATTGAGGCAGTCCGGACGATCAATCTTCAGTATCAGGATGCTTTTTCTTTGTTCTGTTAACCAATATTGATAATTCATATCTCTTCTTTTTCAAAATATTCAGTCAAAGATATTAATAAAATAGTAAGGTGCTTATAGAAAACCTGTTCGTGTTTCAAACACAGCTAAAGGCTTAATAATGTAAAAGGAAATTTGCATTTGATTCTTGAATTGAAGGAAAATTTAAGTAAATTTACTACGTAGTATACTACGTAGTTAAATTAAATACTTATAGCATTATGGGACGTAGAAAGGTGGAAGACAATAACATAAGAAGTCTCACAAAGATTGCTGGGGGAACAAGTTATGCAATAGTTATTCCAAAAGTGTACATTAAGAAACTGAAATGGAGAGAAAGACAAAAGCTGGTTTTAAAGCTCCATGGTGAACGAATCACTATCAGTGATTGGAAGCCATAGGTTTTTGCTGAATTTTTGTTTTTAAATTCCAGTATCAAGTTTCACTATTAGGGTTAGTTATTCCGGGCGCAGCTCCGGAATCTATTTCTTTCGTTATTTTAATAAAACCAATACTGCCATGAAGCCCCACTACCGGAATTCATTGAAAATTATTTCTTTTTCTTCCTTCCTTTTCACTTTTACCTTATTCTCACAAGCGCAGGATGTAGCCTGGGAAAAAATGTTTCTGTATGATGCAATGGGCATTTGGAATGAAAGTTCTGAACTTGAAGATCCTAAAGCCGAAAATAATGAGATTGGAAAGTATTGTGCCTGTTGGCTATTTGATAAGGATTTGACCACTGCCTGGGTGGAAGGCGTAAAAGGAGACGGTATTGAAGAATATGTGCTTCTGGGAAATGAAAAAACACTTCCTGATAAAATTCATATAAACAATGGCTATCAGAAATCTGAATCTGTATATCTTAAAAATGGCCGACCTAAAGCCCTGAAATTAAGTCTTTATGTGGCTTACTATTTGCCAGCAGACTTTACCGAACTGGGAGGAAATTTCTACTGCCTGCCTTATTCCGATTCCATTCTCATCGAACTAAAAGATGAAATGGGAACCCAGGTAATTGAACTGCTTTTTGATAAACAAGAAATTGATTCTTTAAAGAAACTTGGTGATTTAAGTTTTAATAATGAATTTGGCGAAATAATTGCAGAACGCTTGAACTCCAACTCTGACAATGATTGGTATGAAGAGTTTTATGGATTTATTATAAAACTGGAAATCATTGATGTATATAAAGGAAGCAGGTGGGATGACACATGCATCTCTGATATATGGTTCAGTACAGAAGAAAAAAAACATAAGAAAATTTCAGCCGATGAAAGAATCATCGGGATATTTGAAGGAGAGGATGGTAATATTTACTTTTCCACTTCATTGCAGGAAAGAATACTTCTTGCCAGTGCCAGGGATATCGAAGATGAAGACGATATTGTTGGTGGAGAGTTGTCTATCGTATTAATGGATGTGAGTCCTGATAAAGAATGGGCTCAAATAGATTTTCTGTACTCACATGAAGCTTATGTGCGTGTGGAAGAAATTCCTTTCCTTTACAATGTGAGGCATAGTATAAAAGTAAACAATTCAGTATTAGGTGATTATTATTCTATGTATGGCTTTGTAGAAAAAAACGGTAATATCTTTATTGATACAGACAAGGGAATGTTTGATCTGGAGGAAATTTTGAAAATAATCCTGAAATAATCTTACGATACACTATACCGGAATCTGAAAGATTTTCTTTTACATTATTCTTTAACTCAAATACTAATCCCAATCTGTTAGGGACTTCAGTTAGAATTACCTTACCAGTTGACTCTGTAATGATATTTGAGGCAT
>JAYEGO010000583.1:0-8170 GCA_034659155.1 Bacteroidota bacterium
AGAGAAAAATTGGGAGATCACTATATTAAAACCATTAAAGGAGTTGGCTATAAAGTTTCATTACTCGTCTGACCACTCCTATAACTGTAGAAGGTCTAAGGTCGAAAAGTCCAAAAATATAATAGAAAAGAAACCTATTGAGTTATTTACTTGTCTGACCACTCATTGCTAAGGCCAGTTGATAGACTTATCTTTTTACTCTATAAACTACCCAATAGTGGCCTGACGAATATCTATACCGGGTTATTTTCATTCTGAAACTGAACAAAATCCCTTTGTGATTTCAAAAGATTGATCACATAAAGAACCAGGTTCTTGGATTCGTTGAGTATTTCAAGATACAACATGGATCCTTTGGTGCTCAAAGCTTCCTTTTTAAGAGATTTGATGAGCTTTTTCCTTCCGGTTTTGGTAGTTTCCAGAATTTCTGTCTGAAGTAAAAGAACTTCTTCAATTGCAGAATAGTTATCAGTTTTTATTATCTCAATAGTGCGATGAAGCAAATTTGTAATCTCTTCTTTCAAAGATAATATGTTTTCAATCTGTTCCTTAGTGAAAGTAGGGTGGTTATTATCAATATGCTTAAAAATTGGTTCTGCAATAAAGGTACAGCAATGGGCGGTTTCTCTCAAATAATCCAGAACCTGAACATAATAATGCCCTCCTTCAATAGAACCTTCTTCCATCCTTTGAATGGTTAAGTGCAGATTGTTCTTTAGTTCTTTTGTTTCTTTATTAAGATCATGTATTTCTTTATTTACATTTTTGATTTTCTTTCTGTTTTCTTCTACTATACTTTCTATAGCCTTATTGTAATTCCGAACTACCTTTTCAAGAACCGAAAGTATATTTGATTTGCTGGAAGCAGAAATATTTTTCAAATCCAGTGGTTCATTAGTACCCTCAATTTCATCCTTAGTTTGCTTTATGGTTTCCCTGTTCTTATGAATGATCTGGGTCCTGTAAATAAATAATGCTGTGAGCAGAACCAGAATTACAATCACCACCATACCTCCAAAATATACAAGGAGGGCAATAATGGCAGCTACTGTAAAAGCAATCAGGGCAGTGAAAAACCAGCCTGTGACTACAGTGATAACTCCCGATATTCTATATACTGCACTTTCTCTTCCCCAGGCCCGGTCAGCAAGGGAAGTCCCCATTGCTACCATGAAAGTAACATAAGTTGTGGATAAGGGTAGTTTAAATGAAGTCCCTATTGCAATTAAAATACTTGCAACAACCAGGTTGACAGAAGCTCTGATCAGGTCAAAAGAAACACCTTTTTTCTGTTTCATTTGATCATAGCTATCTCTGTCAAATCGACTATTCACCCAACTTATTCCTTTTTTCGGAACAACATAACGAATTCCATTTCCAAAAGAAATAAACTGGCGTACAAAAGCCCGGGCCAGGAAAGTAGATTCAAAACGCTCTGCTCCCTCATCCTGCCGGCTTAAATCAAGGGTTGTGGCTGTAACAGATCTGGCTTTTCTGGATATCCACAAAGTAACAACCATAATAAGGCCTGCAACAAGTAGAAATATAGTTGGTGTTTGTACAGGTTCAGCCAGGGATCTCATAACCAAATTTCCAGGTTCGCTGCCTGATGCAAGAAAAGCTTTATATGATTCAAAACCGGCAAGCGGAACTCCAATAAAATTCACGAGGTCATTTCCTGCAAATGCCATAGCAAGAGCAAAAGTGCCAACCAGAACAATGATTTTCAGTATATTGACGCGAAATATGCTCATGAGCACTTGCAAAACAATTGTCCAGCCTATTAAACTTAGTCCAAGAATTGCGAATGACTTGTGCAAGACCCAGTCTTTCAGGATTTCCCCATTGGCCATTTCAAAAGTGGCAAAGGAAGAGCCTTTTATCCCTTTGATCAGAATGAAATAGATAATTGCAGTAATTGCAAAACCGCCCCAGACAGCGCCAAAAAACTTGAATGATTTTGTAAAATTAAAAGAGAATATAATCCTGGTCAGGTATTGAATAATTGCCCCGATGCTAAAGGCAAATACCACCGAAATTAAGATACCAAAAATAATAGCAAGAGCCTTTGATGTATTGATATAGTCAGCCAGGGAACCGGCATCTCCCCCGGAAGATACAATTTTGATGATGGAGATTGCTACTGCTGCTCCAAGCAACTCAAATACAATGGAAACAGTAGTAGAGGTTGGCAGGCCATAAGTATTAAATACATCCAAAAGGATAATATCAGTCATCATTACTGCCAGGAACAATACCATAATTTCGCTGAAATAAAATTGATCAGGATGGAAGATTCCCTTTCTTGCTACTTCCATCATTCCGGAAGAAAAGGTAGCTCCAAATAAAATGCCCAGGGCTGCTACAATCATTATTACCCTGAAAGGTGCTGCTTTGGAACCAATTGAAGAATTGAGGAAATTTACCGCGTCATTGCTGACACCTACTATCAAGTCAGAAATGGCAAGAGCGAATAAAATGACAACAAATACAAGATAATATTTTTCCATTATTAATATGGCTAAGAATTAGGGCAAAGATATTTTCATTATTTACCAGAGTGCAAATTGAAGTGTTAAATTAATGTTAAATCTTGTTTTCAGGGCATGGTTTGTCATAGTTTTTTATAAACAAAATACCAACGATATCGTGTCGTTGGTATTTTGTCCTTTTATTATAAACCTTAAACTATGAGAATCAGTCTTAAACTGTAGTGTGAAGAGTGCTTTTTATCAGGTTTAAAAGAGCCGGAATATCAACTGGTTTATTGATGAAATTTGCAGCTCCAAGCTCCTTACTTATTTTTTTATTCTCACTTGTTCCAACCGCTGAAACAATGATGACCGGAATGTCTTTGTTCATTTGATTAAAGCTTTTCATGAAATCAAATCCATTAACTTCAGGCATAAGTAAATCCAGTAAAATAAGATCAGGCTGCAGGTTTTCAACATACTTCAATCCTTCTACGGCACCAAGTGATGTAATAACTTCGTAGCCTTCTCGCTGCAGGAGTGCATCAAGCAGAACTATGTTTGTTGAAGAATCATCAATAACTAAAATCTTTTCCATGTTTGGAGCATTCATTTTGAGCTATTTTTTATAAAATTAATCCAGAAGCTCAATTAAATGAAATAGATGTAGATGAGATAAATTATATCCTGGCGGTGATTTAGCTCATCATAAAATGGAGAAATAGATCATCTTTTAGTATTATTTTATTATTTTTAGCTAATCTTTTATCAAACTTTGTATTATGAATTTACCTCTTCATAGCATACTTGAGGAAACATGGTTTTTCCGCTACCTTTCAGAAAAACAGAGGGAAGTACTGGCATCAAACAGTAATCTTGTAAGATATAGTAAAAAGGATGTGTTGTTTAAACAGCATACCCGCACCTCACATCTTATGTATGTTGTATCAGGTCTGATAAGGATCATCAAGGAAGGGAGAAACAACAAAATTCTTAGTCTAAAGACCATAACACAAGGGGAATTTGTTAGCCATTTTTCAATTTTTGGAGATAGCATATTTCAATATTCTGCATCCTCAGTTGGAGAATCTGAAATATTGATTATTGATTATGCAAGCTTTGTTTCTATCCTGCAAGACAATGGGAATCTGGGGATGGCCATGATAAGGAGGATGAGTAAGGACGGAATTTATCTTATCAACAGGATGATGAGTCTGTCGCATAAACAATTGCCTGGGAGAATTGCTGAAGTTCTGTTGTATTTTTCAGAAGAGATTTATAAGGAAACAGAATTTAATTTTCCTCTAACCAGGCTTGAGCTGGCTGAGCTGGCTGGTACAACCAAGGAAAGCTTCATACGCACGATCAATGAATTTAAGCATGATAAAATTATTGAACTGGATGGAAGGCATGTGCGTATTATCAGTATGGATATTGTAAAAGTTCTAAGTGAACTCGGATAAGAAATGTTTTAGTTTCCTGACGCCTGCGGTTCGGACTTTGGACCCTGACGATAAGAAATGTGGGTTTTTAGCCTGAAAGTATGTGTCAGAATTCTTAACTTGTTTCACTCCTTATATCCTCAGTAGGAGTATTTAAGAGAATCAAAAATTTAAACTGAATAATTATGGCGAATACACAAACAGACTTTATTGGATTAAAACTCCGAAACCCATTAATTGCAGCAAGTTCTGGCCTGACAAATTCAATAGAAGACATTGTTGAATTTGATAAAAACGGGGTAGGTGCTATTGTGTTGAAATCCTTATTTGAGGAGGAGATACGGATTGAAATGGAAAAAGACCTGAGCAGGATGACAAAGGAGAGTTTCATTTATCCTGAAACAATGGATTTTTACGACAGCTATGATGATGTCGAAGATCTGTTAAGTGCTTATTTAAGATTGATCAGTGACGCAAAAAAAGCAGTTTCTATACCTATTATTGCCAGTATCAATTGTGTTACTGCAGAAAAATGGCCTTATTATGCAACCACACTCCAGGAAGCCGGGGCAGATGCTCTGGAGCTGAATATTTTTTCTCTTCCTTCAGATTTTTCTCATACTCCTGAGAAAGATGAAAAACTATATTTTGATATAGTAGAGGCTATTATGAAACAGCTTAGTATTCCGGTTGTATTAAAAATCAGTTACTATTCTTCTAACCTGGCGTCTTTGATTTTTCGCCTTTCGAAAACAGGAATATCAGGAATGACTTTATTTAATAGGTTTTATAGTCCTGATATTGACATACATAGCTTTGAGGTACAGCCCTCACATGTATATAGTTCTCCTGATGACTTACCCATTTCTTTACGCTGGATTGCCATAATGGCCGGACGTGTGGAATGTGATCTTGCTGCATCAACCGGAGTTCATGATGGAGAAGCTTTTATCAAACAGATCCTGGCGGGTGCAGATGCTGTGCAGGTGGCTTCTGCCTTTTATAAACATGGTAAAGACTATGCTTTGAAATTACTGACTGATTTAGAAGCGTATATGGATAAGCACAATTTTGATGCTATTTCTGATTTTAAAGCAAAGATGAGCTATGCAAGAGCAGACAATCCTGCTGCTTTTGAAAGAACCCAGTTCATGAAACATTTTGCAGGGAAGTAAGAGCAAGGCTAAAGTTAATGAGGGAAGCTGAAGGCTGAAATTCATTTCACTAAAGGCAGGCATACTCGCTTTGTTTCAAGAAAAAAATAAATTTTTTTATGAAAAATAAACCTTCAACAAAATATTTTTTCTCTCTTTCATTAATTCTATTGATAGCCGTTTTTAGCAGTTCATGTAATACTAAAAACCAAACAGAGTCTGGTATATTGGGAGTTATTGCAGAAAAGGCCATGGTTGTTTCTGCTCATCCTGAAGCTTCCAGAATTGGAGTAAAAATTATGGAACAGGGAGGTAATGCAGTTGATGCTGCATGTGCTGTACAGTTTGCTCTTGCAGTGAGTCACCCGAGTGCCGGGAATATTGGAGGAGGTGGCTTTATGATTATCAGATTTGCTGATGGTACAATTAGTAGTTTAGATTTCAGAGAAAAAGCACCAGCCCTGGCTGACAGGGATATGTACCTGGATGAAAACGGAAAGGTAATCCCAGACTTAAGTATTGAGAGTTCTCTTGCTGTTGGTGTTCCCGGTTCGGTGGATGGAATAATCAAGGCTTCTGAACGTTACGGAAAACTTTCTTTCAATGATATTATTCAACCTTCCATTGACCTGGCACGGAATGGGTTTCCTGTTTCTGAAAAAATGGCGGCAAGTTTTAACCGGATACAAAAAGATCTAAAAAAGCAAAATTCAAAACCCGTAGCTTTTATTAAGGAGGGAGGCTGGGTAAAGGGGGATACATTGAAGCAGCCTGAATTGGCAAATTGCCTTAGCTTGATAAGAGATCATGGCAGAGATGGTTTTTATTCCGGAGAAACTGCCAGAAATATTGTATCTATAATGAAGGAAAAAGATGGACTTATTAGTATAGAAGATTTGGAAGCTTATAATTCAGTGTGGCGTGACCCGGTGGTAGGGAATTACAAAGGTCATAAAATCATATCTATGGGACCTCCTTCCAGTGGAGGAATAGCCTTGAATCAGCTATTGACTATGGTAGAACCATATCCTCTGAATGATTGGGGATGGCATGATAAAAGGTCTGTACATTTAATGACAGAGGCAGAAAGACGAGTTTATGCAGACCGGGCAGAGTATCTTGGAGATTCTGATTTTTACCCGGTACCACAAAAGGGACTTTTAGAAGAATCGTATTTGAAAGAACGAATGCAGGATTTTGATATGGATCATGCAACCCCTTCATCAAAAATATCGCATGGTAAACCTGCACTTGTTGAAAGTGAGGAAACAACCCATCTCTCAATTATTGACCCGGAGGGGAATGCCGTTGCCGTGACAACTACTATAAATGGGAGTTATGGAACAAGGATTGTGGTTGCCGGATCAGGGTTTTTACTAAATAATGAGATGGATGATTTTAGTTCAAAACCTGGAACTCCAAATATGTTTGGGCTTCTTGGAGGAGAAGCTAATGCAATTGAACCTGACAAGAGAATGCTAAGTGCCATGACACCAACTATTGTGGAAAAAGATGGAAAGCTTTTAATGGTAGTTGGGACTCCAGGTGGATCAACAATCATTACATCTGTTTTTCAGACCATCCTGAATGTTCTGGATCATGGAATGGGAATGCAGGAGGCTGTAAATGCTTCACGAATTCATCATCAATGGATGCCGGATGTAGTTTTTTATGAAAAAGGCAGTTTGAATAAAATTCTTATGAACGAGCTTATCGACATGGGTCATGAGCTTAAAGAAAGATCTTCAATTGGGAGGGTTGATGCAATTTTAGTTAGAAAAGATGGAAGCCTGGAAGGAGGAGCAGATCAAAGGGGGGATGATACTTCAGTTGGTTTGAATTAGCTTATTTAAATGACAATTTTTTCTTCAGTTTTACGTTCATATCGATAACAATATAGCAGGTGGTTTTTGCAGCAATTTTATTATTGTTTTTTTTATAAAATTATTTTAATACATTTATGCTTGTAAAGATATTGTGTTAGTTAAGAAATTTACAATTAATTGATTGAATCCTAACTGGTTCATCCAAACAACTTAAGAAAATGAGTAGATCATTCAAAGTATTCTTGTTCTTTGTTTTTCTTGTTTTAATTTTCCCTATTATCGGTTTAGTTAAGTGGACATTTCAAGGAAAAGAGTCGATTCAATTACTGATCCTTGATAAAACTGTACCCACTCTTGAACGTAATAAGCACAGGTCGTTTAATTGGATACTGAATCATGAGAAATACGTAAAAGCTAACAACCGTCGCTATTTGTATAAAAAGGATTATTATGGGTTTTTTCCATTAAAACCGCTTAGAAACAGACAGTATGATATAAAAAGAATAAGGCTGGGCGAAATCATTAATATGGCAGAAGAGTATGATGGCGCATATTTTACTGACACATATGGGGTGTATTTTAATGACTGGTACCAGGGAATAAATAAAAACAGGCGTTCAAGGAAAATTTATGGAGGTCTTTTAAATAATGACTATTTACTTTTTAAAGAACTTAAAGACAGAAATAAGCTCATCATTGCAGAATACAAAACTTTAACTTACCCAACTCCTGATCTTGAAAGAAGCAAGATGGAGGCATTACTTGATGTGCACTGGACAGGATGGGTTGGCAGATATTTTGAATCATTAGACACTATTGCAAGTCCTGATCTTCCGGAGTGGGTAATACGGCTCTATAATAAGCAATATGGAAAAGCCTGGGAATTCCATAAATCCGGGATTGTCCTGGTACAATACAATGACAGGGTAGTTGTTTTGGAAAACGAGGAACATTTGGATCACGAAGTGCCTTATATATATTCTTCAAAATATGCTATGCAGGAGTATGACTTGCCTTATAAGATGAATTATCCTTACTGGTTTGAAATCATGGAGCCGGGAGGAAATATTGAGCTTGCCAACTTTAAAATTCATACAAATTCAGCAGGAGATTCAATAATGCTCAATAATTTTATTCCCAATGAGTTCCCTGCTATAATCACCGGACCAGGGGAAGCTCCATATTACTACTTTGGAGGTGATTTTGCTGATAATGACGTGAAACCAATACTGGCCTATTTCTATGGGGTTGAAAAAGTGGCTCCTTACCTTTTTTAT
>JAYEGO010000584.1:0-6895 GCA_034659155.1 Bacteroidota bacterium
AGATGAAACTTCTGAACCAACAAACTCCAGGTTTTCAGCTGCTTTAACGTCTTTAAGATAAGCTTTCAATACGGCTATATCTTCTGATTTCAGCTCCGAGCCACGAATGTTGGCACGATTGATCAGGTACATAATATCTGCTACTTTAGATTCTCCAATAATTCTCTTAAACTTATCGGGCATAAGGATAGGGTCGCCTTTTGCTCCAAAATAGGTTGAAGTAGCAACTACACCATCAGCAACCTTTAGTTCTCCAAAACCAACTGATTTACCCTTCATAGAGGCACTTACCCTCAATATAAGTTCTGATTGCTTCATTTCCTCTGTAAAAGGCACCTTACCGGAGGTTGTAAATGTCCCACCAGTGTAACTGATAGTCTTATTATTTTCAGTAACATCTTCTCCCTGCAACACAAAGGTCTCAAAAGCTTTTTCTCCTCCTTCATAAACCAGTACAGGAGTAACTTCAACAATGGCTTTCTTCACGAAATACTTTTCAGGGAAGCTGCCTGTAAGAGTCATGTCCACTTCACCAGCGTGAGTTTCAAGCACTTCAGGAACAACTTTGTAACTAACATTCTCGTAATCCTTGCTCATTTTGTTAATGCTGTTACAGCTTGTCATAATAAGCACTGCAAAAACAATAGAGGCTAAAATTTTGATTCTTTTCATGGTAATTAGGTTATGTGTTTTAAAATTCAATATAATTCTGACATATAGTACAAAACTACTATGTTTTATAGAAAAAAAAAACATTTCATATAATATTTATTAACTCGAAAGAATTTGGCGACTAATCCCTGTTGGGTGCTCTGTTTCAAGAATTATTCTCCGAATCTTCCGATAGTCGTTATTATTGGCAACAAAATCAAGCTGATTTACATCTAAAAGCAAATACCGAATCTTTGGATTTTGTCGAAAAAACTCAAAATAACCTTTCTGGAGATTTTCGAGATATTTTGGTTTTATATTCTGCTCATAACTTCTACCTCTTTTTTCAATATTTTTCAGAAGCTTATCCGTATTTACATGCAGATAAACAAAAAGGTCAGGTTTTGGAAGTGAATCATAAATAATCATGAATAGCTGCCTGTAAAGATTATATTCATCTTCCTTTAGTGTTGTTCCAGCAAATATCAATGATTTCATAAAATAATAATCGGCAATAATAAAAGAATGGAATAAATCGGGGTTACTTAATTCTTCTTTTAATTGTTTATATCGATCAGCAAGAAATGATAGTTCCAGTTGAAATGAATACCTGTCCGGATCTTTATAGAACTTTGGAAGAAATGGATTATCCGCAAATTGTTCCAGTATCAATTTTGCATTTGACTCTTCGGCAATTTTCCTGGCAAGCGATGTTTTACCAGCCCCAATATTTCCTTCTATGACAATATATTTATATTCCACTTTGTATGAAATATTCTCCTTTTGGAAAACCTGTTATTAGTATATTCTTAAATTCAACTCTTGAATTTTCTTGTCTTTCCTGCTTCCCACCAGTCTCCCAAGGCTCAATCCTGCAAACCCAAGAATCAGGAACATGGTCTTATTATCAATTATTGGATCTATTTTGGTTCCAAGAAGCTGCCATATCACCAGCCAGATTACAAGACCGGATAGAATTCCAATTAATGTGAATATGGATGAATAATACCGGGGAAACACTAATTTATGTTTAACTCTCAAATGTTCAGTTAGCTTTTTAAACAAACTGTTATATGTATAAAATGCCTCTTCCGAAATTCCTTTTTCAGACTTTAGGCGGGAAATAGCCTCAACAGCTTCATCAAAGTAAGTTTCACATATTTTGCAATCAGATTTAAATTCTTCAATTCTCCCCGCCATCTTTATAAACCTATCTGGGCGGAAGTAGCGAATTTGAGCAGCTGTAAATTTCTCGTCCTGAAAAGTACTCTCAATTTCATCAAGCCATTCTTTCCGGTTCATTCTGAAAAGTAATTAAAAAGTAATATATTAATTAAGGAATTAAAGTAAAAAAAAAAGGCCATATAAATGGCCTTTTATATATTTTTTTAATATTTTCTTAATCCCTTCTATGATTCCCCCTGTCTGAATGCTCCACTCTTTCAGGTCTGGGGAGTAGGACTTTGCGGGAGAGCTTTAGCTTACCGGTTTTTTCATCCATCTCAAGTAGCTTAACTTCCACTTCCTGGCCTTCTTTAAGGACTTCATCCACAGATTTTAGTCGCCTCCATTCAATTTCTGAGATATGGAGTAAACCTTCCCTGTTTGGCATGATCTGAACAAAGGCTCCAAAGCTGGTAATTGACTTCACAATTCCTTTATAAACCTCCCCAACTTCAGGAACTGCAACAATTTGATTAATCATGTCAAGAGCCTTATTAATTGCTTCCTCATCAACTGCAAAAACATCTACAACACCAGTGTTACCAACTTCCTCAACCACAATCTTAGTTTCTGTTTCTGCCTGAATTTCCTGTATTACCTTTCCTCCCGGACCAATTAAAGCCCCAATCAAATCCTTTGGAATAGTAATCTGAACAATTCTGGGAGCATGTGGTTTAAGCTCTTCTCTAGGCTCACTTAATGTTTCCATCATTTTCCCCAAAATATGCATTCTTCCCTGCTTTGCCTGTTCAAGTGCCTTGGCAAGAACATCATAGGAAAGACCATCAACTTTAATATCCATCTGTGTAGCTGTGATCCCATTTTTTGTTCCGGTTACTTTAAAATCCATATCCCCCAGGTGATCTTCATCCCCCAGAATATCAGAGAGTATAGCATATTTCCCGGTTTTTGCATCAGAGATCATTCCCATTGCAATCCCGGAAACCGGTTCTTTTATTTTAATACCTGTATCCATCAGTGCCAGGGTCCCTGCACAGACAGTAGCCATAGATGAAGATCCATTTGACTCAAGAATATCAGAAACTACTCTTATGGCATATGGATTATCGGTTCCTTCAGGGACCATCTTTTTCAATGCCCTATGAGCAAGATTCCCATGTCCAACTTCCCGGCGGCTAAGTCCCCTGTTTGGCCTGGCATCCCCGGTTGAAAAAGCAGGAAAATTATAATGAAGAACAAATTTCTCGGTACCACGAAACATTACATTATCTACAATTTTCTCATCAAGTTTGGTCCCCAATGTCACTGTGGTAAGCGACTGAGTTTCTCCTCTTGTGAACAATGCAGATCCGTGAGCTGAAGGAAGATAATCTACTTCACTCCAAATAGGTCTGATCTCATCTGTCTTTCTTCCGTCCAGCCTTATATTGGTATCCAGAACCATTTGCCTAACTGCATCCTTATGAACATCATGGAAATAACGATCAACCAGGGTATTATCTACTTCTTCCTCATCTTCATACTGTGCCAGGAAATCTTCTTTTATTTTACTGAAAGATTCTGAACGCAGGTGTTTATCAGAAATATGCTTTTTCGCAACTTCATATAGCTTATCGTAAGTTTCTTTTGTCAATTTCTCTTTAAGCTCTTCATCATTCCTTTCGTGATCAAATTCTCTCTTCACAACTCCCAGATCTTTAGCCAAATCTAATTGAGCCTGACACTGAATTTTGATTGCCTCATGTGCAAATTTTATAGTTTCAAGCATGTCAGATTCTGAAACTTCATCCATTTCTCCCTCCACCATCATAATATTATCAATAGTTGCCGCCACGATTATGTCGATATCGGCTTTTTCCATTTCAGTGGAACTGGGATTAATTTTCATTTTCCCATTTATCCTACCAACCCGAACTTCAGATATGGGACCAGCAAAAGGGATATCAGAAACTGTCATAGCTGCTGAAGCAGCCAGACCAGCCAATGCATCAGGCAGAACTTCTGGTTCAGCTGAAAACATGGTAACATTTACAAAAGTGTCAGCATGATAACCTTCCGGGAATAAAGGTCTTAGTGCCCGATCTACCAGTCTGGAAATCAAGATCTCATAATCATTAGGCCTTGCCTCTCTCTTCATGAAGCCCCCCGGGAACTTCCCCATGGCCGAATATTTTTCTTTATAATCTACTGAAAGTGGCATGAAATCAACATCTTCTCTGGCAGTATGCGCTGACACTACTGTGGCAAGAATCATTGTTTTTCCCATTTTCAGAACTACTGCGCCATCAGCTTGTTTTGCCAGCTTTCCGGTTTCAAGTGTGATGGTCCTTCCATCTCCCAGATCAATAGTTTTCTCTACAACTTTATACATCATTTTTTCATTAAATTTCTACAATTAACCTACATATAAGGTATAAAAAAAGGCAATCGGTAAATTGCCTTCTCCCTTTATTTTCTTAATTTCAATGCTTTAATAATTGCACGATACCTTTCAATATCCCGTTTTTTGAGATAATCAAGAAGACTTCTTCTCTTCCCAACCAGCTTTAATAAAGCCCTTTGAGTGCTATAGTCTTTTTTATTATTTTTTAGATGCTCGGTAAGATGAGCTATGCGGAATGTAAAAAGTGCAATCTGACTTTCTGCACTTCCTGTATTTACAGCTTCCTTCCCATGTTTCTTGAAAATTTCTTTTTTCTTCTCTCCTGTAAGGTACATAACAAGTATTAGTATTTGGTTTTTACCTGATTTTTAAAGAACTGCAAAGATAGTTTTTTTTTTAAACAAATCAATTAAAACCTGTAAAAGTAAAAAACTGATTTAAGTCTATGCAAGAGGGTATTCTTCCAGGTATTTCAATCCATCATCAAAAGATCGAAGAGGAATATTTAAGTGTCGAATTGCCTTATCCAGAGTAAATCCTGTTTTATATGGTCTCCTTGCCTTTTGGTTTAATTGATTGGAAAACACCGGAGAGATCAAAGAAGAATCGAGTTTGTAAAAATCAGCAATTTTATGTGCCATCTCCAGAATACTTAACATTTGATTTCCCGAAACATGGTACAAACCCGTTTTTTGCTCAAGGGCTGCAACCAAACATGCTTTTGCAAGATCATCAACCAGGGTGGGCATTCTATATTGATCCTGAACAACCCGAATTGCCTGCCCTTGTTGCAATTTATCCTTTACCCATAGAAGGAAGTTTGACCTTCCAGGAACAATGGGGATGCCGTACACCAGAATCGTACGAATGATAGTCCACTGATTCGCTGTTTCCAATATTAGCTTTTCTCCGGATAATTTGGAATAGCCATAATGGCTTACCGGATTTGTGATATCTTCTTCTGAATATGGGCCATTTTCTCCATCAAAAACAAAATCACTGGATAAATGAATCAGATGAGCTCCAAATTGATTGGCTTTTGTACTCAGACCTTGTAAAGCTTCCGTATTTACTTTCCAGCATTCAGCTTTTGATTCCTCACAAGCATCTACTCCCGACATTGCTGCAGTATTTATCACCACATCGGGCTGATACTTATCAAAAATAGCAGAAACTTCTGATGCATCTGTAATATCCAGATGATCATAAGTAATATCCGTCCATGCACTATTTACAGAATTAGGGTTACGGGAAGTAGGAATTACTTGAACTTCTTCAAGTTCCTTGAGAAGTTCAACCAACTTATTTCCTAAAAATCCACCAGCTCCGGTTACCAGAATTTTTTTCATATAGAAAATTAGTTGCTGCCTTTTACCAGGACATCCTTTAATTTGGCTATTTGAACCGGATTGCCTAACACAAAAAGATTGTCATCAGAGGAAAGTATAATTTCCGGATCGGGGTTGAAGATATATTTCCTTTCTTTTTTCAAACCGATAATATTTGCTCCAGTAATATTTCGAATTCCCAGCTCTTTGATTGATTTTCCTGAAAAACAGGCTGCTAAATCTTTACAGGAAAGCTCTTTAAGGGTTACATCATCACTTTCCTGCAACATAATATACTCAAGGAATTCAACAACGTCTGGTTGCACAACTAATTTTGCCATTCTCTGACCCCCAATCTTATCTGGCATAATTACATTATTTGCACCTGCCCGTTTCAATTTGGCATCAGCTTTGTCTTCTGAAGCCCGGCTGATTATTTTCAAACCTGGATTTAACTGCCGGGCTGTTATAACTATAAACAGGTTATCAGCATCACTTGGCATAGTTGTAATTAGAGCCCCGGCTTTTTCAATTCTTGCCGCTTCAAGTATTTCTTCATGGGTTGCATCCCCTTCTATGTACAAATAATCGGTCTCCTCACGAATCTCTTCAGAAACTTCTTTGTCAGATTCAAGGATAACAAATTTTTGTTTATGGTCCTGAAGTTCAATAACAGCTTGCTTTCCATTTCTGCCATAGCCACAAACAATTACGTGACCCGATAATCTTTTTATTCGTTTTTTCACTTTATTGTCTTTATAATAATTTCTAAATACTCCTTCTACCAAAAATCTTGTAAAAGATGTTACCACATATATAAATACCCCAAAGCTGAATATTATTAAACCCGATGTGAACAACATTCCTGTGTTATCAAGAGGTCTGACTTCCTCAAAGCCAACCGTAGACATAGTGATCACAGTCATAAAAAGGGCCTCTGTTAAATTATATCCCTCCAGGAACATAAAGCCCACAGTCCCAATAAAAACAATCCCCACCAGAAGTATAAGGGCAACAAAAATATTTCTTATCTGCTGATCTCTCATGTGGTTTTACTGGCAATGATTTGATTTCCAATTTCGCAATCTAAACATTTTCTAAATTTACAATAATTATTCTTTAGCTGGAGCAGGGCTTGCGTATAAAAAGCACTTTCGGCCTTTATTCCAACCTGCTCCCATTTCCGGATAATGACATTCCTCTCGGGAGGGATTTTATCTAAAAAATTTATGGCCCTGTTTATTAAGTCTTCCTTATCCAAAGACATTCCATACATATATAAAAATGGTATTATGGTATTGATTAATAAGGAATACTGTGCATCTGTCCCCAGGGACTTTTTCTTCGG
>JAYEGO010000584.1:6995-8161 GCA_034659155.1 Bacteroidota bacterium
AAACGGATCAACTTTAAACAAATCATCCTCACAGGCTACCCATCTGCGTTTTTCCATCAATTCTGAATACTTCTTCAGATGATTTTCGTTTACCTTTACAACCAGGTTGGGAACCAGCCTGCCATTTGAAGTAAGTACATCCTTATCATGATCCAAACTCACATGTAAAATGACATTATCATAGGCATGATCAATGTTATGTTTGTGCCTGTACCAGTCTGATGATTTTAAATGTAGTTCAATGTTCCCAACCCAGAGAATTCCGTCAATCTCAACCCTGGCATTAAAAAAATCTGGTCCTGAATTATGATTCAATTCTCCCTGCTCTATTACCTTTATTTCATCCCCCAAAACAGAATGATCCTTTTCAGTAAGTAGTAGCTTGTTTTTCCAAAGAAACTGAAGAAAAGCCTCATTCATGACCGGTTAAATTATGTGTTCATGCCTAATAAAGATAATTGACTTTTTGATTTATATAATTCCCTTCCTTCCCATTAGATCTTTCATTTCATTTCTAAGCTCACCTGCTTTTTCAGAGGCTACCCTGGCAAAACCCTTCCCCTGATCTGCAAATATGATTCCTCTTGAAGAATTTACCAGTAATCCGCAATCTTCATTCATTCCAAATTGGGCAACTTCTTTTAAACTTCCACCCTGGGCACCTACTCCCGGAACAAGAATAAAATGATCCGGTATGATTTTTCTAATATCGCCCAGCATTTCAGCTCTTGTTGCGCCGGCAACAAACATCATTTGATCCTTTGAGCCCCATTCTTTTCCTTTGGTCAGCACCCTCTCAAACAGTCTGTCTCCTTGATTTTCATCCCTCATAAACTGGAAGTCATCGGCACCTTTATTAGAAGTTAGTGCCAGAAGTATGACCCACTTATCCTTATACTGCAGAAATGGTTCAACAGAATCCACTCCCATATAAGGAGCTACCGTCACCGCATCAAAAGACATTGTCTCAAAAAAGCTTTTGGCATACATCCTTGAGGTATTTCCAATATCACCCCTCTTTGCATCCGCAATTACAAACAAATCCTTATCAACAGAACGAATATACTCCAGTGTTTTTTGCAGGCTGATCCAGCCTGCCACTCCACGACTTTCATAAAAAGCAATATTTGGCTTGTAAGCAATAGTAGTTTTATGTGTAGCATCTA
>JAYEGO010000585.1:0-1919 GCA_034659155.1 Bacteroidota bacterium
ATAATTGTACTGAGAAGAAAGTCTTCAATAGAAATCTGAACTTCTTCAGTGATCAGAAATTTTTGAAATAAATCCCATTTTGAATCCATATATCCTATTTCCTAAAATTAATGCACAAAGGTAACTAAAAACTCCAAAAAGCCATTATTGCACCTACTGTAATAAGTGATCTTCAAGCCTGCCAGGATTATTTTTATCATCACCGAGAGCGATTACTTCAAATCGCACCTCATTATCAGCATCCACCTTTACGATAATAAAATTGTCAGCATCTATATTTCCCATGCCGCTGGCAATATATGTGACATTCCCATCAGGATAATACATTAGCGCACTTGCCTGCCTGTTTGCACCCAAGTCGCCGGCAAATATGAATACCGGCAAATGATAATTTTGCAATATTGGTTCAACCTCCGACCAGTAATTTGTTGTATCCGGGGTATAGGGAGGCCAGTTAAGATTAATCTGTGAAAATATATTGCTCTCATCCCACCAGATCAGTTGGTGGACAAATACAAAGACATTACTGATATCAGGCACGGCATTATTAAGGGTGTTTTTAAGAAATTCAAGCTGAGGCCCTTTGATATTCCATCGGTTACTATTCCCGTCGAGTATAACAAAGAGGCCGTTTTTATGGATAAAAGAATAATAGGCATCCCCATATCTTGACGCATAAAGTTCTCTGGGTTTAACATCATGGTTTCCGGGGCAGAAATAAACAGTTTTGTCAAGCTTTGTTAGTTGTGAATCCACAGAATCCCATGCTGTTTCTGTTGAATTCCTTACAATGTCGCCGGTAAAAATGCCAAATTCTATGTCAGGGGATTCATTGAGCCAGCTAAACATCCCGATAAAGGGAGGATGAAGCCCCGGATTGGCAGCCATCGGCGATCCATAAGTATGTCCTGCCACAAAAAATGAGTATGAGTTATTGGTTTTCGTGTTGCAAGAGTACAGCATTCCGATGACAGCTCCTATGATCAGTAATTTTCTCAAAATATCCCCATGTGTTAGTTATAAAACATGTCGTACACTTCATTTTTATCTGCCATGATCTCGATACCATCAACAGTACATGTAGATCCTTCTTCTATCAGGTAAGTTGTTGTGACATTATTTAAGATCAGGTCAGATGCTATAAACGAAGCGGTTCCGAATTCAGGTTTTTTCCGAAATACAACAATGCCATACCTGCAATCTTCAATAGTACAATTCAGGGCATGAACCCGGCTAAAGTCCTTGCTTGCAATCCCGATCTCTGACCCTTCTATAGTCGTATTTTCAACCAGTACAATGGAGTTTTCACCACCGCTTATTCCTTTATCGTTTGATTGCCTGATGAAACAATGATTTATTTTTATATCACTACCTGAAACATCAATACCATCATTGTTCAGGTATCTAAATTCGGTGTTGCTGATCGTTCCTGTTCCGAAATCCACATCAAGGGCATCGGAGAAGGTATTGATGAGCTCACACTGGTCGATAACAAAATCCGAACGTATTATATTCAAGCCATCTTCGCAGAGATTATTCTGAAAGGAGGTATTGTAAAAATCCACATCAGATTCATAAAATGTAACAGCACCCGTCAGGGTCCATCCATCTTTGTCGAGAGTGTTTAAACGATCAAAAACAGCATACTCCACGAGCGAGCGTTCCGAAGCCTGGAACACAGAGAATCCGTTTGCAGTCCCGTCTGATGATTTAATAATAACCGGCTTATCGGCTGTCCCCTTTATGCATACAGTCGAATAAGAAATAAATGCTGCTCTGTTAATAATATTGATCTGTACGCCTTCATTAATGATGACCTTGTATCCGCGAGGGATGATCAGTGGCTCTGAAATTTCATATAAGCCCTCCTTGAGGATCAGCTGCCTGCCGGGGCCTTCCGTAAAATAATTCAGATAATT
>JAYEGO010000586.1:0-8116 GCA_034659155.1 Bacteroidota bacterium
CGGCAGGCAGGAATCCCGATAGTGTAGCGTATCGGGATAAATGAGTATAATACTCCGATGCTTGCATCGTTTTGAAAACAAATTCCTATCTTGATACCTCGTCAGCTTTGCTACGAGGTAGTTCATTCTTTGGCCGCAGACCCGGGTACAGGAATATGTGGTTCCATATCCATTGGTCCCAGCTCATATATTTTCGGACCAAGTTTTAAATCAGAATTCATTACCTCTTCCCAGGAAACTGCTTTGCCTGTATAAGCAGAAATTCTTCCCATAATTGCAGTCATTGTTGAGGTAGCAATATTTTCAGCTTCGTTTATTGCCTGATTAGCCCTGATTGCGGTTACCAGGTCAATGTGTTCCTGTACATAAGGGCTAATTTGAACACTGGTAAGTGGTTCTCCTTCAGGATTGAGACCATAGTTATATTCCCAGTCCGGAGTTCCGTCAACATTGAATGTTACATTTTTACAGTTGCTGTAACCATTTGTGCCTCTGATATATTCTGAGACATTATTAGAGCAATCATTGATTTGTCGGCACATACTATGTACATGCATTTCGTCATCGTAAACATAATCAATACTGAAATTATCGAATTGATCTCCGGTAATTCTCCTTTGCCTGCTTCCAAAACCAAGAGCTTTGACCGGATGTTTTCCTTTGAACCAGTTTATAACATCAATATTATGAACATGTTGCTCAACAATATGATCGCCCGATAACCAGGTCCAGTTTACCCAGTTGCGAATCATCCATTCCATATCTGACCAGCCTTTCTGCTTATTCCTGTGCCAGAGTTTGCCCCCATTCCAGTAACAGGTGGCAGATACAATATCTCCAATCCCACCATTTACAATTTGCTCGTAAGTTTTAAGATAATCTCTTTGGTGACGACGTTGAGTTCCTGCCACAATACATAAACCTGCAGCTTCAGCTTTTTTGCCAGTGGCCATAATTGACCTGGCTCCTGCCGGATCAACAGCAACAGGTTTTTCCATAAATACATGCTTCCTGGCTTGAATAGCTGCTTCTAAATGCTCAGGTCTGAACGCCGGGGGTGTTGCTAAAATAATAACATCAACTCCTGATTCAATTACCTTTTCGAATGCATCAAAACCAACGAAACAATTTTCATCTGCTATGTTGTTAGCATTTTTATCTATCAGCTTTTCCTTTGCTTTTTCTATACGATCCTGAAATACATCGCCAAGAGCAGTAATCTGAAGATTTGGCCCGGCATCTAAGAAATTTATTGCAGCACCCGTGCCTCTGCCTCCACAGCCAATAAGGCCGGCCTTTAAGATCGGACCATCCGGTGCTGTATCAGGAGGAACCGGTATAATAATTTTTTTTGCCTTACTGTCACAGGCAGTAATAATTCCCTGAACACCCAATGCACCTACTGCACCCACAACAACTGCATTGCCAAGGAATTTTCTTCTTGATAAATTGCCTTCTTGATTTTCCATTTAATTAAAGTATAAGAGATTTAGGTATAATAAGTAAATTTTTATTCCAGATCTGAGTTTAAAATATTCTTATCAGGTTCGCATACAACTCTGAATCCAACAAAGTCGCAATCAGAATACCACCAGACACTTTTAGGTATTTGTGGATCAGTGAGTAACCATTTGTCAGTTTCTGTGTGAGCCCTGGCGGCAGATCTAATGCTTTTTGCTTTACTTTTAAAAGAACCGCCTCTAATTACAAATTCCTTCCCATTAACAGGGCCTCTGGGGTTTGTCAGCTCTTTATCTGAGAATTGGGTATAAGTTTCAGGTGAATACCAGTCAGAACAAAATTCGCTGACATTACCCAGCATATTAATAAGGCCATATGGATTTTCTTCCATTTCCTTTGGCTCCTCTGTTTTCCCTTGTGCATTCCCGGCGTATATCACATAATTTTCCACATCCGGATTTCCTTTATTTAATAAACGTGAAAAAATATTTTTTCCTTCGAACTGCCCTGGCTCAATATTGAAGAAGTTTGCACTCTCTGTACCTCCGCGGCAGGCATATTCCCATTCAGATTCGGTTGGTAAACGGTATTTTTTTTCTGTGATAAGAGACAACCATTCACAATAAACTTCAGCAGCATGATGGGTCATTGTAATGGCCGGTCTGCTACCCATTCCCCAACCCTGGTCAGGAGGTCCATAAGGAGGAGTTGCACCTGTTATTGCATCTGCCTTTTCTGTAATTGAAGTGGGTTTAGCTTTTTCTGATATTCTACCCTCAGAAGCTGTTTGATTGTAAAATGCGATGTACTCATCCCATGTTACTTCGATTTTACCCATAAAAAAGGGTGTAATATGAACCTGTTTTACGGGACCTTCATCTGGCTGCCTGTATTTCTCATCCTCAGGACTACCCATCATAAAACTTCCTCCCTTAATTGCTACCATATCAAACTTTACGCTTGTTCCCGGAATAAATTCTGTGTAATTACTAAATGAGCTAAGCTCGGCCGGCTTATGAAAAACTTCAGATTCTACAGGAGTTTTTCCAAATGAAATATTTTCTGATTGATTAGTTTCCCCGGAATAATGTCCAACACTCAGATGACAGTTTATACAATGTATCTGGTCTGGGATCTGAGTGTAATAAAGGTGTGCTTCACTTCCCTTTTTTGATAAGTCAAGGGGGAAAAGATTAATATGACATTCTATACATGATTCTTTAAATGTAAATTTTATAGCATACTCAAGTTTTGATTTTTCCCCCCAGTTTATTTTTGAGCTATCTTTAAAATACTCTCCATATATATCTTTTACACCAAATTTTATTTTCTTACTTAAGTATTCAATTCCATTTGGGGGAAGGTGGCATTCAACACATTTTACAGCAATACCAGACTGATTATCATAATGAGTCGAAAGCTTCCATGACGAGATGGCATGTGGGTGGCTGTGGCACGAGGAGCAGTACTGGTTGCTTGAAGTTGCAACAATAGCTCTGTTAGTTCCCAGAAATATGAGAAATCCTATAATAATACCAGAAAGAAAGATATATTTCCACCGGCTTCTTTTTCTATAACTCTCAGTTTTTTTCTTCATTCAATACTTTGACCTCCAAAAATAGCTGACAAGACAATGCTTTAAATAGAACAAAAAAGGCTTGCCATTAATCCTTAATATAGCTATGTGATTTTCAAATTAGACATGATGAAATTTCAAGCCTGAAACAATTATTTTATCATATCAAAGATACATGAACACTTGTTTTTTACAAACCAATCATACGATATAATATTGATATTATGTGGATGATAATCAGCAACCCCAATTCCTGAAAAAAAATATACAATAAGAGTTCTTTTTTTAAAAAAAATAATACCTTTGCAACCCAATTTGGGAATTTATGCATTAAATTATTGTCTATATGCCTACAATACAGCAGTTAGTAAGAAAAGGACGCAAGAAAATTGTAGATAAAAGTAAGGCTCCTGCTCTTGATTCATGTCCCCAGAGAAGAGGGGTATGTGTTCGTGTTTATACAACTACTCCGAAAAAGCCTAATTCTGCAATGAGAAAGGTTGCCAGGGTACGTCTTACAAATGGGAAAGAAGTGAACGCGTATATCCCTGGTGAAGGTCACAATTTGCAGGAACATTCAATTGTGCTGATTCGTGGTGGAAGAGTGAAAGATTTACCTGGAGTCAGATACCATTTAATCAGGGGAGCTCTGGATACTGAAGGAGTGACAGGAAGAACTCAAAGGAGATCGAAATATGGTACAAAGAGGCCAAAAAAATAAGTTAAAGGATAATTCAATAATAATAAGAAATGAGAAAGACCAAGCCTAAAGTAAGGAGACTGCTTCCGGATCCAAAATATCAGGATACAATGGTGACAATGTTTGTCAATAATCTCATGATGGGAGGAAAGAAGAGTCTTTCATTGAAAGTTTTCTATGATTCAATGGCTATTGTAGAGAGTAAGATGAAGGATGAAGACAAAACTGCTCTTGAGATTTGGAAAAAGGCTTTAGAAAACATTACTCCTGCTGTTGAGGTAAAAAGCCGGCGTGTTGGTGGTGCAACCTTCCAGGTGCCTAGAGAGATCAGGCCGGAGAGGAAGGTTTCTATTAGTATGAAGAATATGATATTGTACTCCAGGAAGAGGAGTGGAAAAAGTATGAGTGACAAGCTAGCTTCAGAAATTATGGCGGCTTATAAAGAAGAAGGTGGAGCCTTTAAGAAAAAGGAAGAAACCCACAGAATGGCAGAAGCCAACAAGGCATTTGCGCATTTCAGGTTTTAATTTGATATAGAGAACAGAGTTGTTGATGAGCGAAAATTTGAAAAATACCAGGAATATTGGGATCATGGCCCACATCGATGCCGGTAAGACTACAACTACCGAAAGGGTATTGTATTATACCGGTCGTACCCATCGTATTGGCGAGGTGCATGATGGAGCTGCCCAGATGGACTGGATGGTGCAGGAGCAGGAAAGAGGAATCACCATTACTTCAGCCGCAACAACAACCTTTTGGAAATTCAACAATCAGGATTATAAAATCAATATTATTGATACTCCGGGACATGTCGACTTTACTGTTGAGGTAGAAAGGTCTTTGAGGGTTCTTGATGGTGCTGTAGCAGTTTTTTGTGCTGTTGGTGGT
Organism: Bacteroidota bacterium; assembly: GCA_034659155.1. Taxonomy (GTDB): domain Bacteria; phylum Bacteroidota; class Bacteroidia; order Bacteroidales; family VadinHA17; genus JAYEGO01. The sequence continues at coordinate 4,629 of JAYEGO010000586.1, forward strand.
GTGGAGCCTCAATCAGAAACCGTTTGGAGGCAGGCTGACAAGTATAATGTACCAAGGATTGCTTTTGTAAATAAAATGGACCGGGTAGGTGCAGATTTCTTTTCAGTTGTACAGCAGATAAAAGAAAAACTGGGCTCTAACCCTATACCCATACAAATACCAATTGGGTCGGAAGAAGATTTTAAGGGCGTTATAGACCTTGTATATAATAAAGCGGTAGTGTGGAGAGAAGATGAGAAAATGGGAACCGTTTACGACATGCTTGAAATTCCGGAGGAGTTAAAGGCTGATGCAGAAGAGTGGAGAGAGAAGCTTGTGGAAGCTGTAGCAGTATCAGATGATTCTTTACTGGAAAGATATTTTGAAGATCCGGAATCGATTACTCCCGAGGAAATAATTACAGTAATACGTAAATCTACCCTTGAGATGTCAATTGTACCGGTTATGTGTGGCTCAGCTTTTAAAAATAAAGGTGTTCAGAGATTACTGGATGCAATTGTTGCATTACTCCCAAGTCCTATGGATGTTGGCGGAGTAACCGGTACAAACCCACTGCATGGGAATGCAGAAGTGAGCAGGAATCCAGATTCAGCTGAACCCCTTGCTGCCCTTGCATTTAAAATAGCAACCGATCCATTTGTTGGAAGACTGGTTTTTCTGAGAGTTTATTCCGGGATGTTGGAGTCGGGTTCAACGGTACTGAATGCAAGAACAGGCAAAAAGGGACGAATCAATCGTTTATATCAGATGCATGCCAACAAACAAAATCCTAAGGATATCATTGAAGCAGGAGATATTTGTGCAGCTGTTGGCCTGAAAGATTTGAAAACAGGAGATACAATTTGTGATGTTAAGAAACCCATTTCACTTGAGTCGATGGACTTCCCCGATCCGGTTATAGGAATTGCCATTGAACCAAAATCACAACAAGATATAGAAAAACTGAGTGTTGCACTTTCAAAACTTTCTGAAGAAGACCCTACATTCCAGGTAAAAACTGATGAGAATACCGGACAGACTTTAATTAATGGTATGGGTGAACTTCATCTTGAGATCCTGATCGACCGCATTAAAAGGGAATTTAGCGTTGAGTGTAATCAGGGAACTCCACAGGTGGCATATAAAGAGGCACTTACTAGAACTATTAAACACCGTGAAGTGTTTAAAAAGCAGACAGGAGGAAGAGGGAAATTCGCCGATATTGTTGTTGAGATTGGTCCGGCCGACGAAGGAGTAACAGGTCTGCAGTTTGTTGATAAGGTAAAAGGAGGGAATGTTCCCAGGGAGTTTATTCCCGCTGTAGAAAAAGGATTTAAAGTAGCCATGAGTAATGGCCCTCTCGCCGGATACACTCTTGATAATATGAAAGTTGTTTTACTAGACGGATCTTACCATCCGGTGGATTCCGACAGTTTGTCTTTTGAACTGGCAGCCAAATCAGCCTTTCGGGCAGCAGCCTCAAAGGGGATGCCAATTCTCCTGGAACCAATTATGTCTGCCGAGGTTGTAACCCCTGAAGAATATATGGGTGATGTGATTTCAGATTTCAACAAGCGCCGCGGACAGGTTGAGGGTATGCTTTCAAAGATGGGTGCACGCGTAATTGTTGCAAAAGTACCTCTGGCTGAAAAGTTTGGTTATGTTACCGTTTTACGAACTTTAACATCAGGACGAGCAACTTCTACCATGGAGTTTTCTAAATATGATGAGGTCCCATCTGAAATTGCAAAGACAATAATTGAAAAAGCAAAAGGAACTATACAACACGCTTAAACGAATATGATAATTTAATATAGTATGAGCCAGAAAATCAGAATTAAATTGAAATCTTACGATCATAATCTTGTAGATAAATCTGCAGAGAAGATTGTAAAAACGGTGAAAAGTACCGGTGCTGTAATCAGTGGTCCTATCCCATTGCCAACACACAAAAGGATTTTTACTGTGCTTCGTTCTCCCTTTGTAAATAAGAAGTCACGAGAACAGTTTATGGTGGCTTCATATAAGAGATTACTGGACATTTATAGTTCCACACCAAAAACAATTGATGCTTTAATGAAGCTGGAGTTGCCGAGTGGTGTGGAAGTTGAAATAAAAGTTTAATTACAGAAAAAGAAGAAAAATGCAGGGATTAATAGGTAAAAAGGTTGGAATGACTTCCGTATTTAACGAAGAAGGGAAAAGTATTCCTTGTACAGTTATAGAGGCAGGTCCTTGTGCTGTTACCCAGATAAAGACAAAAGAGGTTGATGGCTATGATGCCGTTCAGCTTGGTTTTGATGAAAAGAAAGAAAAGAGAACTACAAAAGCTATAGCAGGTCATTTTAAGAAAGCCAGTACAACACCAAAGAAAAAGCTGGTGGAATTTTCCGGTTTTGGGGATTCCGTGAATCTGGGAGATGTTTTAACAGTTGATTTATTTAACGATGACACCTGGCTTGATGTTAGAGGAATTACCAAAGGGAAAGGTTTTCAAGGGGTTGTAAAAAGACATGGCTTCCATGGTGTGGGCGATGCAACTCATGGGCAGCACAACAGACTTAGGGCCCCCGGATCATTGGGAGCTTCATCTTATCCTTCCAGAGTGTTTAAAGGCATGCGGATGGCAGGTCGCACTGGCGGAACCCAGGTAATGGCAATCAGTCTTCGTGTTATGAAACTGATCCCTGAAGAGAATTTATTATTAGTTAAAGGATCGGTTCCCGGTCCCAATGGTTCATATGTAATAATTACCAAGTAATGAAGTTATCAGTTTTAAATATTGAGGGCAAAGATACCGGTAAAAAGGCTGAACTGAATCAGGAAGTTTTCGGCATTGAGCCAAATGATCACGCAATCTACCTGGATATTAAACAGTATACGGCAAATAAACGCCAGGGAACTCACAAGACAAAAGAACGAGGAGAGATTCAGGCCAGCACCAGGAAGATTAAAAAACAAAAAGGCACAGGTACAGCCAGGGCTGGAGCTATTTCAAATCCACTATTCAGAGGTGGTGGAAGAACTTTTGGACCACGTCCGAGAAGCTATGATACCAAACTGAATAAAAAATTGAAGCAGTTGGCCAGGAGATCGGCACTTTCTTATAAGGCTAAGACGAAAAATATTATAATCATTGAAGACTTTCTGATGGATGCTCCTAAAACCAGTGAGTTTGAGCGGATTAGCTCAAATTTAAAAGTTCAGGATAAAAAGTCAGTTTTTGTTTTTAATGAAACGAATAAAAACATATATTTGTCTTCTCGAAATTTGAAGACCGTTAAGATAGTAACAGCTTCAGATTTAAGTACATACGACATTGTAAATGCCTCTTCTTTGGTGCTTTCAGAAAGTTCAATTGAGGTTATAAATCAAATACTTGGGAATTAAGAAAAATTTTGAAGCATGGATATTTTGCTTAAGCCGATAGTAACAGAAAAAATGACAGCTCAGGGAGAAGACCTGAACCGTTATGGATTTAGAGTGGCAAAAAAAGCTAATAAGATACA
>JAYEGO010000587.1:0-1910 GCA_034659155.1 Bacteroidota bacterium
ATGAAATTAAGAAACAAACCGGGATACCTATTGTTACCCTTACATATGATGGTACCAGCGAGCTGAAGAATGATGTTATTGCTCCATACCTTAAGAATTTTGTTAAGAAAAGGAAAGGCATAGAGATTAGTTAAACTAGTTATTATATTTGGTTCCGGGTTCCAGGTTCAGAGTTCAAGAAAATTACGGGTTTCGAGTTGAAAGTTAGAACTTGATTCGTCTTCCATCATTCCATTATTCCATTATTCCATCATTTCCTGTTTTCGCCACTTTTCAAAATTATATGGTTTTTGGCTCTGTACCACCTATAAATAGGGTGTATTGTTTTTGATATGGGTGACCCAAATGGCGAAAACAGGAAATTTAAGGGGCTATCTTATCTGTTGTTTTTATCCTTTTAGGGCAAACAAAAGAATAATAATTGATAAGAATACCAGTAGAGCAATAAGAAACAGGAAATTGTTATCCCTGTTTTCTTTATCTTTTATTATATGGTATATGAACTGGGGAAGAAATAGTAGTACCATTATTATCAGGCTGCCATAAGCCATGAAACCGGCACCTGGCCAATGCAGTATTTTAAACAACGATCCTAATAGAAATGCGATTCCGGCAATCATTCCACTTATATAGAGTGGATAATTTACTTTTATTTCTTTTTTACGTGTATCGCGAATCTTGACCATAACGAATACCGGTAAAAAGAACAATGCCAATGAGGCAAGTCCAAGTGTTAGAAGAATAGCGGCTGCAGGCCAATGATTGATCTTAAAAAATGTTCCTGCAATAATCAGAATTGGAGAAATAATTCCCAGCACATACATTGTTTTTTTCATGATTCTGTATTTTTTATTAATTAATAAAAGGGTCTCATCCTGAATTTCCATAATACGGTCCTGTGCAATAGCTTTTAAGATGGTATGAAATGATTTTTTGAAAGAAAAGCCTTCTTCCATCTTATTTTCTATTTCGCAACAGAGGTGATCAAGGAGTTCGATCTTTAGCAGAGTATAAGTTAAACCCCGCTTATCAATTTCTCCAGATATTACTTCTATCTGTTTAGTATTAAGTTCTGCCATCTCAATATGCCGGATCAGGGTCGAGTATGTTGGTGATCATGGAGACATATTCAAAGAATTCCTCCAGTTTTTCCTTCATTATTTCAATACCTGAAGGTGTTAGTGTGTAATACTTCCTCACTCTTTTACCAATATGAACTTCCTCTGAACTAATGTGTCCATCGGCTTCTAGCTTGTGGAGAGTAGGGTAGAGGGCACCCCAGGTAAGGTGGAGCTTTCCCTTTGTCATTTTTTCAACTTTCCTGGTTATTTCATAACCATACATCTTACCTTCCTCTGAAAGTAGCTTCAGAACAATTGTCTTCAGAGTGCCTTTAAGTAAATCTTTTGATACCATAAGACAAATATATATAAAATTATTATATATAACAACCTTATATATAAGAAAATGATATACTGGTGTTGTAATTACTATAGAGGGCTAATGCATTTTAAATACGCAAATTAAATATGTCGTCCCTATGGGACTCAGCTTATCTTAATAAAACGTCTACTATAAATATGTTGTCCCTGACGGGACATGGTTTATGTTTCTTATAATCTGGATTTTTAGTGCTATTTGGCTTTTACGGGGAAGGCTCGGTATTAGCTTGTTAAGCAATTAATTATTAACTTTATTGGTGGTTTATTGTCCCTGTGGGGACAATATATTTATAGCAATAAAATATATTATAACACGAGTCCCTTTAGGGACGATATATTACTATAAGTGGCAAATACCTATACCCAAATTTACCTGCAGTTTGTTTTTGCAGTGCAGGACAGAGTTTCATTAGTACAGAGTTCCTGGGAAAACATAGCCTTAAACAGTAGTAACACAACTTAATAATT
>JAYEGO010000588.1:0-1908 GCA_034659155.1 Bacteroidota bacterium
ACACCACCCCATTCCCCTTTTCTTCTGTCAAATAATCTTATTTTCCTGTCCGGATAAACTCCTGAATGTTTGATCCATTTCCCATAATAATTGTTAAGGCGATTAAAAGAATAAGCGTCCGCCTTCAAATTGTCTTTAACACTTAATATAGAGTTTTTCAATTCCTCTGACAGGCATTCATCAGCATCCAGTGAAAGAATATTATCATTTTCAGCCTGTGCCATGGCCCAGTTTTTTTGCTGCCGGTAGCCTTCAAATTCATGTTCTATAAATGTTACATCATGCGCTTCACAAATTTCCTGGGTTTTGTCTTGTGAATAGGAATCCACAACTACAATTTCATCTGCCACTTGTTGTAGAGATTCAAGGCACCTTCCAATATATTTTTCTTCATTATAACTAATGATAACTGCGGAAATTTTTATCATTTTTACATTTTTTAGAACAATCGGGTAAAATTATCCAAATATATTGGGAATCATATTTATTTTTGTAAGATTTTTGCTCTGCTGTCCATGTGAATGATTTTTTTTATATTACCAGAGTTTATAAGAAATCAAAAATTATCTATGTCTAAAAAGCTTCTGCCTGAATTAACAAAAAAGAACTTACAAAGAGCCCGTAAAATATTATTTGATGTTGTAAATACTTTTGATCAATGCAATATAATATATCACCTTGAAGGAGGAACCCTACTGGGACTGGTAAGAGATGGAGATTTGCTTCCCTGGGATCATGATGTGGATATTTCAATCCCGGCAGAGGAAATGTTAAAAATGGATGGTTGTTTTCGGGAGTTGTATAAAAAGGGTTATAAGGTAACAAAGCGAAGAAGCGATATAGATTTTGGTCCAATCAAAAAAGGAAGTTGTCGAATATTAAAGGTGAAACCTTTAAGAATTTCTATACTCAAGTTTTTTCATCCTTATTTTAGGAAGAAATACATAATGCTGGATATTTTTGTAAAAACTAATGATCAAAAGTTTACTTACTGGCAGGCGATGAGGAAAGTGTTGAAGGTAAATAAGCGGTATTATGAATCTTATGAGGAAATTGAATACCTTTGTAAAATGTTTAAAGTTCCTTCAGACTACAAATCATACCTTACTGAAAAATATGGGGATTGGTCTACACCAATTGAGAACTGGGTTGCAGGAAGGGATGAGAAAACCATTTGTTCAGATTAAAACAGGGTCCTTAAAATCTGAAGGTTAGAATGACTTCCAGGTTAAATGCCTGAAAACAAACTTATTCAGGCTTTAAGATTGATTTCTAACTTGATGAAGAAATTATATGCTAAACTTCAATAACTTTAATAACAGGATTAGTGGCAGGGGACCTGACAGAAAGAAAATTTATATTGTTTCAGGATTTAAACGTAGTGGAACTTCCCTGATGATGAGCATGCTTATTAAGATGGGGATTAATCCCTATTACAGCAGGGGTCGTGAAAGAACTATGATCAATCGGTTTCCGGCCGAAAACCCATTTTTTTATGAATCAGGGAAGTATGTTCATAAGGGCTTTGGCGTAAAGGATATACCAAAGCTAAAAGGGAAATGCGTAAAAATTTTTTCATATGCTACCCAAAATCTTCCGGAAGAGTATCTTGACATGTACAAAATGATTATAATGGACAGGCCAAAGGAAGATGTCATTAGGTCGATCCGTAAATATAAAGACCCGGAAGTGCTTTCCAAAACAAATCAGTCAGAGAGACATGTATTTAAAACATATACTTTAGAAAAAGATTTGGAGCTATTGGAGACAACTGATTTTGAAGAGATGGCAATAAAATTCGGAGGATTAATTGTTAAGTACGAAGATTTGCTAAATGATCCTGTTTCAGAGTTGGAACGTATAGGTGATTACCTTGGATTTGATTTCAATATCAGTAAAGTAGCCAGC
>JAYEGO010000589.1:0-8081 GCA_034659155.1 Bacteroidota bacterium
ATTGAATCTGCTTCTTTAACTTGTATATATCCATTTTTTATTTGCAATATACAAAATATACGTGATATATTATATATTATAGCGAGTATACTACGTAGTAAACTTAAACACTACCCACCAATGAAGAAAGCATCCTCCAATTACGGATAAATGCCAAAGCAGGTGAGCATAGGGAATTTTTTTTGTCCTATAGAATATAATCCCCAGCGTATAACACAAACCCCCTGCCACTAAAAAAGTAAGGGCCCTGACAGACATTTGATCGACAACAGGGCGAATATAAAACAAGACCAACCAGCCCATGATCACAAAGGAGGCTATATAAAACATATTTACGCCCTGTTCAAATTTATTGGGGATACTAAATTTGATAACCAGTCCGGTTAAAGCCAGCCCCCATTCTATTCCAAACATGATCCAGCCTCCATGTTGTCGCAAAGATGTAAGTGCAAAAGCTGTGTAGGTTCCTGCAATAAATAGAAAAATTGCCACCTGGTCAATATTGTGAAAGACATCTTTTGCTTTGATCCCAAAACGAAGAGAATGATTGATGGTTGACGACAGAAACAATAAGATCATTGTAGCCCCATATATGGAATAAGCTACAAGATGCCAGGCTGTTCCATACCTGTATCCTTTTACCAACAAAATAACCATTCCTGCAATTGCTAAAAAAAATCCTATGCCATGAGAAATTGAATTTGCAATTTCCTCACCAGTGCTAAACCGCCGAAGTTGTGACATAAATTATTAAACTTTGTTTTTTTTTAGTTCTATGGCTTATTGAAATATTAATAATCTATATAATAATCCTCCATAAGGGATCTCCATTTCTTCATCAATTCTTCAGGTTATGTTTTTTTTAATAAGTTCTGCAATCCCAGTTCAGCATAAGACCATATAGCATCTGAAATTTTTCCGTATTTCTCAACAACTTCCGGCTGAGCAAGGTAATCTAAGACATTTTGTTTCTCTACACTGATTTTGTTTTTTGCAGGGGACTGTGAAAACACAATCTGAAGTATAAATAATAGGAAACCATGCAAAACTATTTTCTTAATAATAAGATTATTCATTTTTCACAGAATTTAAAGTTAAAACCGAAAACTGACCAAGGGCTTTTTAATAGAATTTATCCACAATATAAGAATATTCACAATAAAATAATTGAATATACTGCATACAGAACTAACTGAAAATCATTCGTCCATTGTTCTGCCTTTGGCTACCTAGCCTTCGTACACGAATTACCAGCCAGCCACCCGGTTGAATATGCAATCTGCAGATTATAACCACCCGTTTTAGCATCCAGGTCAATCATTTCACCGGCAAAATACAGCCCTGTAACCAGTTTAGATTCCATTGTTTTAGAAGATATTTCATTTGTGGAGACACCTCCGGCTGTAATAATAGCTTCTTTAAAAGAGCGATGATTGGTGATCTTAAATCGTAGGTTTTTAAGGAGATGCCGGATTTGTTTACGTTCTTTTGATGAAACCTGGTGACATTCTTTATCCGGATCAAGTTCTAAAAGGTGTATGAAAACCGGAACCATGGTCGCCGGTAACCAATAACGAAAAACATTGATAATTTTCTTCTTGCCATGTTCATTCAGGTCACGAAGTAAACGATTATTAAGTTTCTGCTCATCAAGGGCAGGTTTCAGGTCGACAGTAATTTCCACCTTATTTTTCTTGTGCAATTCATCCACAATAAGCCTGCTTAATGTAAGAATAATAGGACCGGACAAACCGAAATGAGTGAAGATCATCTCACCAAAGTCTTCACCTGCCTTTTTGCTATTTACCCATACAACAGCATTTACATTTTTCAGGTTAAGACCTTGTAGTTTTTGTGCTATGCCTCCTTCAGTTTCTAAAGGCACAAGTGCCGGTCTGACTTTTTCTATAGAATGTCCTGCTACCCTTGCCAGTTCATAACCTTCTCCATTGGATCCTGTAGCGGGATAAGATTTACCTCCCATTGCCAGTATAACATGCCTGGCCACAAATTTTTGTCCGTTTGCCTGAATGCCCTGAATGATGTTTTTTTCAATAATTAGTTTTTCAACCCGGTGACCACATCGTATTTCCACATTCAATTTGTTAACCCATTTCAACAATGCCTTTAGCACATCTGCGGATTTATTACTGGAAGGAAAGTAGCGCCCTCCCCGCTCCAGGGTTGTTTTTACACCATATTCGTGAAGCAGATTAATAATGTCCTTCGAAAAGAATTGCGAGAAAGCATTTCTTAAAAATCGGCCATTAGGGTATACATTTGTTATGAAGTCGCCAATAGAAGAATCATTAGTGATGTTGCATCGTCCCTTTCCTGTGATCAGCAGTTTGCGTCCTTCCTGTCGCATTTTTTCAAGTACCAGCACCTTGCAGCCCAACTCTGCTGCTCTGCCTGCCGCTAACAATCCGGCCGGACCTGCTCCTACAACTATGACATCGAAAATATTCATTTGACACAAAGTTATCTTTTACTGCTTAACCATGATATAAATAATTAATTTTAAGATTGACAGATATAATTTTACTAATATTAAGGTTTAATAATAACAGCGTACAATAATGCTTTATAAGATTTAATGATGAAAGCAGTAATATATATGCTGAATCTTGTTGCAAATTAGTTGATTTTTTCATGCAAAAAATAACAATTATACTGGCCGTATGTTTATGTTCTGTTTCGTTAAGTGCGGCAATCCTGCAGGATTATTCTCCCCTGCAACATTCCCCAATAATGGATAAAGGGGCATCGCGGCAAGCCGGGAACAAACCAAATTTCATTCTAATTGTTGCAGATGATCTGGGCTTTGCTGATCTTGGATTAACGGGAAGCAAACAAATTAAAACACCCAATATCGACCGTCTTGCCAGTACCGGTGTGAATTTTTCAGAAGGGTATGTTTCTTCTGCTGTTTGCAGTCCTTCCCGTGCAGGTTTCCTCACAGGACGTAATCAGGTAGAATTTGGGCATGACAATAATCTCGGAGGTAGTCAGCCCGGTTTCGATCCTCAATATTTGGGTTTACCCTTATCTCAAAAAACTATCGCCAATCGTTTAAAAACCCTCGGTTATACTACAGGGTTAATAGGGAAATGGCATTTAGGAAATGAACCCGGTTTCCACCCTCTTAAAAGAGGGTTTGATGAATTTTGGGGTTATACCGGTGGTGGACACGACTATTTTATGTCACTACCTCAAGGCAAAGGGTACAAAGCCCCGATCCAATGTAATTATAAAACGCCCGATCCCATAAGCTATATTACCGATGATGTGGGGAATGAAAGTGTTGAATTTATTGAAAGACATAAAGATCATCCTTTCTTTTTATTTGCTTCATTTAATGCTCCGCACACTCCCTTACAGGCAACTAAAGAAGACCTTGAATTGTACCAACACATAAGTGATATCAGAAGACGGACATACGCCGCTATGGTGCATCGTTTAGATGTAAATGTTGGCAAAATTATAAACTCTATAAACCAATTGGGATTAAGTGAAAACACACTAATTGTATTTTTTAGTGACAATGGTGGACCAACTAATACAAATGCTTCCTTAAATGCCCCATATAATGGACAGAAAGGAATATTACTTGAGGGAGGAATACATGTTCCGTTCATTATGAACTGGACACAAACACTACCGCCAGGAACCAAATTTGAAAATCCTGTGTCATCCCTGGATATTGCTCCTACATTTTTAAAATTAGCCGGAGGAGAAATACTGGAAGAGTATAATTTTGACGGGGTAAACTTAATTCCTTTCATTTTGGGAGAAAACAGCAACCTGCCACACCGGGAATTAAAATGGCGCTTTACCATTAGTGCTGCTATACGGGATGGTGATTGGAAATTAATAAGACTCCCTGATCGATTACCCATGTTATATCACTTACCCTCTGATATTTCTGAGCAAAAGAATCTTGCCTTAATACATATAGAAAAAACAAAAGAATTACTAAAAAAAATAGGGAGTTGGGATGTTGGTCTTCCCCACCCGGTATTTTTGGAAGGAGCTGAGTGGAAACAAAGGCAACTTGATCTGTATGACAAAAAGTATCAGCTTATACAACCTGTATCAAAGTGAGAAAAATAGATTATGCCACTTTTTAAGGAAACAATTTTAAACTTTTTCGGAAATTAAATAAATTAATATTAACTTTGTGCCCTTAATTAATTATCAATAATGAAAAAAGGAACAGTAAAATTTTTTAATGACTCCAAAGGTTTTGGATTCATTATCGACGAAGATTCAAAGAACGAGTACTTTGTACACGTATCCGGATTGATTGATGAAATCAAAGAAGGAGACGCCGTAGAATTTGAATTGAAAGAAGGTAAAAAAGGATTAAATGCAGTAAATGTCAAAGTAATTTAATATTTATTATTTAATTTTTAATGTATTGAAAAGCCCATCTGAATTGATGGGCTTTTTTTTGCATGATATGATGATCTCATATATTTTATAAACCAAAAAAAAGGGGGAAATGAACACTTCGATAAAAAAAACAGCTTTAATAACCGGAGCCTCTGATGGCATTGGATTGGAATTAGCCATAATTCATGCTTCAAAGGGAGAAAATTTAGTATTAGTTGCCAGGAATAAATCCAAATTAGAAAAATTGAAGTGGAATTTAGAAGAAACTTATAAAATAACTGCTCTTGTTATTGAAAAAGATTTGTCTTCGATTGATGCTGCTAAAGAAGTGTATGATGAAACCTCTAAACAAAACATTCAAATTGATTATTTGATTAATAATGCCGGGTTTGGAGATTTTGGAATGTTTTATGACACAGATTGGGATAAGGAATCAAGTATGATAAATCTCAATATTATTGCTTTAACACAATTTTGTAAGTTATATGTGAAAGATATGATAAAGCGTGGAAGCGGAAAAATAATGAACCTGGCATCTACGGCGGCATTTCAACCCGGACCTGCAATGGCAGTATATTATGCAACAAAAGCATATGTTCTGCATTTTTCTGAAGCCATAAATAATGAGGTTAGAGACAAGGGCATAACAGTAACCGCCTTCTGTCCTGGTGCAACTGAAAGCGGTTTTCAAAAAGCTGCATCTATGGAAGAAAGCAACTTGGTAAAAGGGAAAAAAATACCAGGTTCAAAAGAAGTTGCGCAATATGGTTATAAGGCAATGATGAATGGTAAAAGTGTCGCCATTCATGGTTTTATGAACTACATAATGGCAAATTCTACTCGCTTTGCTCCTAGAGCACTGGTAGTAAAAATGGTAAGGTATATTCAGCGCGAGGTGAAACAATAAGAAAAACCAGCCTGTCAACTGCTGCTGGCGCAGGATTGGCTTCTAAATCATTTTCAAGTCTTCCTGTTTCTTCATTTAAGGAAGAAAAAAAGATCATTTATAGAACCCTGGGGAAAACCACCTCCCCCTGGTTAATATATACTCATTTCTCTCAACAACTTCCTGGTTGTTTTTCCTGAAAGTAGTATGTAGCTTTATGCAGTATAATAAAAAAAACTGCTCCCCCGGATATTAGCAAATGCAAAAACTAATCAATAAATATTATTCTTTTCATGCCATTAAGATAGAAAAGCTTAATGGCTATGAAAATGTAAACTACCAGATTACATGCAAAGAAAAAAGCTATGTATTCAAAACATATCCCTGGTCTTCTGAACTTTTTGATGAAGTTACAGCAGAAACCGATATTCTGAATACTCTTAACAGTTCCTTGGAGGGCAAATTTCCTGTACCGGTTAAAAATGCAAATAACAAATATGTTGAAAAAGTTGAGCTTGATGGTGGAATGAAAATAATAAGAATGCTCTCATATATTGAGGGAGAATTATTAGCAAAGGTAGAGCATAACAGAAAGCTCTTTGCTTCTTTCGGAACATTCCTTGCCAGTATGGACAAAGAGCTTTCCGGTTGCAATAATTACATAATCAGGTCGAAACAATTTAAGTGGGATATCCAGTATTTCCAACTGAATAAGAAATACATAAAAGATCTCCCCGATGCTCAAGACCGTAAAGTTGTAGAGTATTTCTTCCAGCAATTTGATGAATTGGTTTTACCGGTCTTGCCTGATTTAAGAAGAAGCATTATTCACAATGATGCAAATGACTTTAATGTGGTGGTAAAAGACAATGAGGTTTGTGGAATTTTTGATTTTGGGGATATGGTATATACTCCTTTAATCAATGAATTGGCAATTGCTATAGCATATGCTCTTCTCGATAAGGAAAACCCCATTGAATATGCTTCATACATTATTAAGGCATATCATAAAATACTTCCTTTGGAAAGCAGGGAAATCGATATTTTGTATTACCTGATTGCTTCACGCTTATGTACCAGTGCAATTAATTCTGCTTACCATACAAAACAAGATCCTGGTAATAATTATATTTCGTTAAGTGAGAAATCTGTTTTGAAATTGTTGCACAAATGGTTGGGCATTAATCCTGTTTTCGCAAAGAATACATTTCGTTCAGCTGCTGGAATGTATGTTGAAACCCCTAAATCCGTATCTCAAGTAATTACTGAAAGGCATAAAGCAATTAGTCCGGTTTTGGGCTTGAGCTATGCAAAACCAATTTACATGAACAGGTCGGCATTTCAGTATATGTATGATGAATATGGAAATACCTTCCTCGATGCCTACAACAATATTCCTCACGTTGGGCATTCTCATCCAAAAGTAGTGACTGCCGGAAAAAAGCAAATGGCAAAACTAAATACCAATACCAGGTACATTTATGATGAGTTAAGCCAGTATGCCGCAAAATTATTATCAAAATTTCCAGCCTCATTAAACAAGGTATACTTTGTAAATTCAGGTAGTGAAGCAAGCGACCTTGCAATCCGCATGGCTAAAACATATACCGGCCTTAACAATGTGTTGGTTACAGAATATGGATATCACGGTAACACCCAGACAGGAATTGATATAAGTGATTATAAATTCAATCATAAAAAAGGAACTGGACAAAAAGGCTACATTATCAAAACTAATATTCCTGACACCTATCGGGGGAAGTATAAAAACAATGACGGTAGTGCCGGTAAAACCTACGCTCAAGATGTTATTACCGACCTACAGAAAATAGATAAACCTGTAGCGGCATTTATAAGTGAACCAATTGTGGGTTGTGGAGGTCAGGTACCATTAGCAAAAGGCTACCTTGAAAAACTGTATCCTGCAATCAGAATGCAGGGGGGAGTATGTATCAGTGATGAGGTACAAACTGGATTTGGCCGTCTGGGGAACTATTTCTGGGGATATGAAGCCCATGATGTTGTTCCGGATATTGTTGTAATTGGAAAGCCCATGGGAAACGGGCACCCCATGGGGGCTGTAATTACCGGAAATGAAATTGCAGAATCCTTTGAAAAAGGACCTGAATTCTTTAGCTCTTTTGGTGGCAATCCTGTTTCATGTGCAATAGGAATGGCTGTTTTAGATGTTCTTGAGGAAGAAGAATTGCAGGAAAATGCTAAACAAACAGGCAATTATTATAAAAAAAGCCTGGAGGAACTATCTGGAGAATTTGAATGTGTTGGAGATGTAAGGGGTATGGGTTTGTTCCTGGGTATTGAAATTGTAAAAGATCGTGTAAGCTTAGAACCAGACACCGGGCTTGCAGGAAGAATAAAAAACGAACTTCGAAACAGGAATATATTGATCAGTACCGATGGGCCTTATGATAGTGTTTTAAAATCGAAACCGCCTCTTTGTTTCAGCCGGGATAATGTTGACCAGGTAATACAGAATCTTTTTGAAATTTTAAACTCCCAGTTTTACAAATAATTGTATTTCTTTTTGTAATAAAATGTAAATATCATAACAGATGTATATTCCAAAATATTTTAAGAACGAGAGTATTGATAATATCATGGAATGAAAAATCTTCTATTCAAAAACGTCAATCTCTACCTTATATTCAGTATCACCCTTTTTGCGGTAATGGGAGTTGCCAGTATAACTCCGGCCTTTCCACAAATTATCAAACATTACAGTTTGTCTGCTAAACAGATAGGTTATTTAATAACTGTGTTTACCCTGCCTGGCATATTT
>JAYEGO010000590.1:0-1906 GCA_034659155.1 Bacteroidota bacterium
GTTGCTATTTCTAAAAATGTGCCTTTTATTGCTGAATCATATTATCTAAAGACAATTTATGGCGAAATCAAATTGCCATCCTTCTGTGAGTTTTTTACTAAGATTATTAAAGTTTCCTAGTAGATAAATTGTTGATAATGAGGTGAATAAATAAGCTAAAAATGTTGCATGTCTTAGCCTAAAAGGCTATATTTGAATTAGTTACAAACAAATAGCGACATGCAACACATGAAAATTACGAAAAATTTAGGAGAATTTCAAAAATTCATCGATAGCGACAATAAAACAGGCCAGTGCCTGGAAGACACAATACAGTTCTTTGACATACAGCGCATATTCGGGCGGTTTGAATCAGTCAAACAACGCGGTATCAGGGTTACATTGATTATGACCACCTTGTTAATCATGTTGTTTTACCGAAGCAGGAACATCCACAGCTACTTTTCCCGACAGTATGGAAAACAGGCAAACAGAGATGGCAGTAAAAATCCATACTATGATTTACTGAGCAATGAGAAAATCAACTGGCGTTTGATCCTATATCTGTTTGCAAAGCGGTACCTGAACCTCTCGGGCCAAATCACTGATTATATCGATAAGGTCAGGGCTCTGATATTCGATGACAGTCCGATAGAGAAAAGCGGAAAAAAGATAGAGGGAGTCAGTAAGATGCATGACCACGTTACCGGCCGTTATATTTTTGGCTACAAGCTACTGGTCTGTGGCTATTGGGATGGTGGCAACTTCATTCCTATTGATTTTTCCCTGCATCGCGAGCGTGGAGGCGAGCTTGATAAGGCACGTGACAAGCGCAACCGGGCCAGACGTAAGGCAAAGCAGGCTGAGGCTGTTTACCGTGAGTACAGATATCTGCACCTTGCGAAAAGAGCAGCACTAAACTTGCTGAGAGATGAAATGGCTCTCTGTTCAAAGAAAACCACAGTCCTGGAATATGAGAAGCAGGAAAAACAGGTATCCCGTTCGAAAAAGAAGCAGGCGAAACTTATGAGTAAGATGAAACAGGCGAAGACTATCCTGGCAGAAAAGGAAGAGGTAGTCATACAGAAGGAGAAGAAAGCGCCACTGTACGGTCTTACTCCTTCACAGCAGCGAAAGCAGTTCAGGAAGCAAAGAGAAAAGGATAGTCCTGGTTACGAGCGGAAATCAGAAGTCGACATGAGCAAAACACAGAGTATGATGAAGATGTTATCCAGAGCGGTGAAGAGAGGTTTTGAATTTGATTATGTTTTGTTTGATAGCTGGTTCTTCTCCAAAGAGATCCTTGCCCGCATCGAATCGTTCCGTACAAAAGGCATCAAGCTCATCGCGATGGTAAAGATGGGAAAGAATTTATACCGGGATTGTTTTAGTGACAAGGAAATGGATGCAAGCACACTGAGAAAACGATACCGGGATAAAGCAAAACGAAACAGGAAGTTTAATGCCAGATACATTAGGGTTCCTGTCTGGTATGATAAGCGCAGGGTGAACTTGTTCTTTGTAAAACTGGGATCAGGGGGTAAATGGAAGGCCCTTATAACCAATGATCTGGGGATAGGGTTCAACAAGCTAATGGAGACTTACCACATCAGATGGAGCTGCGAAGTTTTTTTCAAGGATGGAAAACAACACCTGCAGCTTGGTAAATGCCAATGTAATAACTTCGATTCTCAGATTGGTAGCACTACCTTGGCTATGATGCAATACATGATGCTGCTATTGTACAAACAGATGCATTACGGAAAAAGCCTCGGAAGTATGTTTGATTTGTTGAGTTCACAAGCAGAGGAAGAAAACATCACCCGGTATTTGCTGGAAATATTTTGGGAGATTGTTAACGGGATTGGTGAACTACTGAAGTTAGACTGTATGGACCTGTTTGAAGAGATAATCCGGGACAATCAAC
>JAYEGO010000591.1:0-8062 GCA_034659155.1 Bacteroidota bacterium
TAGCTTCCATCATTTCCTGCAACAATTCCCTGGTGGTCGATCAGGTCGGTTTTCACTTCTCCTGAAGCATGGATTATTTGCCCTGGGTTTAGCAGAATCCCAACATGACTGATGTTGCCTTCTTCATTATCAAAAAAGGCAAGGTCACCGGGTTTGCTATCCTTCAAAAAGGGAACAAGGCTTCCAAATTCCATCTGCTGGCTGGTATCTCTGGGCAGTTCAATTCCGTTGATCTTAAAAATAAGCTGAGTGAATCCTGAGCAATCAATGCCTACAATACTTTTGCCTCCCCATAAATAAGGAGTCCCAATGTAAGATCGTGCTAGTTCCAGGATCTGATTTTTAGTATTTCTGAAATTTTCCGGAAGTGTTTCAATCTTGTAAGTGATACCGGCAATAATAAAATGGTCTTTCTCCAAACCCGGGAGGGTAGATCCGGCCAGGAGAATTTGCGGGTATTGTTCATTTTCTTCGCTGAAAGCTTTCAGAGGTTCTTTCAGCACGCATTCAGTTCCCTGGATCGCTTTTTCATATTGAGTATTTGAAATAGAACTTAGGGATGCTGATTCAATCCATCCGGGATAAAGAAATTTTCCGGACTCAACTTTTACCCATTCGCCAATAGAATTTACTATACGAAAAACCTCACCAAAAATTAATTGATCTACCATTTCCGATCTGTGATCGGGACCTATTCTTACAGGTAGCAAGGTCTTTAGGCTTGTTCCAAATTTCATTGTATAGAGATTATTTAATATCAAAGGTAGGAAAAGATAAAAGATAAAAGATAAAAGATGAAAGTGTTGATTAATAAAAGTTGAATAGTTGAATAGTTGAACAGTTGAATAGACAAGAACAGTTACGCAAAGGATCGCGAAGAAGACGCAAAGAACCGCAGAGAAGAACAAGATAAAAGAGTATTGGAAGATTGGAATAATGGAATATTAAAAGATTGGGAATTGGGCCACGGATGCACGGATGAAAGACAAATGCACGGATTAAAGAAGATATGGAATGATGGAGTGACAATTGAATTTTACTTATCTTTGCTGCGGCATGAATGTTTGCTAAAAATTGATTGCTAGTGAATTGGCTCAGTCTTCGACAAGCTCAGACTGACTGATAATTACTGGGAATGGTATCATTAAAGATGATGAATGAAAAAGAAAATACGTGAAGCGAGTATGTTATAATAAGGAAATTGATCATAATGCAGTCACGTTGAGCTTGTCGAAATGAGGACGGAAATAATAAGTTTATGGCTCAAAAATATTCTTTCATGAAGCAGTTATTGGAATTGTTGAAAAAGTATTATAACGGAATAATTAAGACCTTAATATTATTAGGGGCGGTTTTAATTATCGTTTACCTTTTTCCCGGGGAATCGAAATTTAAGTATGAATTCTCAAAAGGAAAACCCTGGATGCATGAGGATATGATTGCAGAGTATAATTTTCCTATCTACAAGACAGATGCTGAGCTTACATCTGAAAGAGACAGTATCCTGAAGGAGTATAAACCATACTTCCGCCTGGATACAAATATACTTCATAAACAGGAAGAAAGGTTCATTGCCAGTTTTGATCTGGAATGGAAAAAATATTTACTAGATGAATATCACCTTACTGAACCATTGAATGAACTGAATCGTAAGCAACGTAGACTTATAATTGCGAAGGAAAATTATCTGGACTTTGGACAGGATCTACTCAAATTTGTTTATTCAAAGGGGATAGTTGAGGTTACAGATATTCTTGATCAGGTAGATAATGAAAACCTTAGCATAGTAATTATGATCGGTAATATGGCCCAGGATTATGATTATTCGGAAGTGTTTACTCAAAAATCGGCATATGAATATGTGGTTACAAGAGTTGAAGATTATAAATGGGATGATAAAGCTGAAAAGACCAGTGACCTTCTTAAGACCTTGAACTTTAATAATTTTATTCAGTTCAACCTGTTTTATGATATTGAAACCTCAAACAATGAAAAGCAAAGTTTAATAGATGAAATATCATTAACCTCTGGAATGGTGCAAAGAGGAGAAAGGATTATTTCCAGGGGAGAGGTGGTTTCTCAAAATAAATTCAGGGTACTTGAATCTCTGAAAAGAGAGTATGAGACAAGATCTGGAAGTACAGGAAATTTTTTCCTGATAGTATTGGGTCAATTCCTGTTGGTTGCGGTAAGCCTGATAATGCTGTTTCTTTTTCTCTATAATTTCAGAAGAGAAATATATAATAATAATTTACATACCTTCTTTATTGTACTTCTCATAGTATTGTTTGAGATAATTATTTTTCTGACAATGAAGACCGGAATAATTAGCTTCTATTTTATTCCCATTGTAATTCTACCTATAATTATTCGGGTATTTTTTGATTCCAGACTTGCCTTGTTTATTTATTTTATTCTATTGATGCTTGCAGGGTTTCAGGCTCCGAATTCCTTCGAGTTTATTTTCCTGAGTTTTAATGCAGGAGTTGTTGCCATATTTTCAATTACCAATATTTATAAAAGGGGGATTTTATTTTTTACCTCTTTTCTGGTAGCCAGTACATATTCAATATTATATCTTGGTTTTGTTATTATTCAGGAAAGTGATTTGCATAATGTTGAATGGATAAATTTTATCTGGTTTGCCGGGAATGGATTTCTGATCTTATTATCCTATCCCTTGATTTATGTTTTTGAGAAGGTTTTTGGTTTTTTGTCGGATGCTACACTTATGGAACTGTCAGATACCAACCAATCCCTATTAAGAGAACTTGCAGATAAGGCTCCCGGAACCTTTCAACACTCATTGCAGGTTGGTAATCTCGCCGAGGATGCCATCAGGACAATAGGAGGGAACCCTTTACTGGTACGTACTGCCGCCTTATATCACGATGTAGGTAAGATTTCAGACCCACTTTATTTCATTGAGAATCAAAGCGCCGGATTCAACCCCCATGATAGTCTGAGCTTTGAGGAAAGTGCCAGCAAGATTATCGGGCATGTTGAAATGGGTATACAAATTGCTCACAAGGGGAATCTCCCTTCCCAATTACTTGATTTTATACGAACTCATCATGGAACTACCAAGGTACAGTATTTTTATCGGTCATATTTAAAGAATTATCCCGACGAGCTGGTCGATGATGAAATGTTTTCTTATCCCGGACCTAAACCCTTCTCTAAAGAAATGGCCATATTGATGATGGCAGACTCAGTAGAAGCTGCATCAAGAAGCCTTAAAAAGATTGATCATGAAAACATCAAGGACCTGGTTGATAAAATTATTGATTCACAGCTTCTGGAGGGTCAATTTAATGATTCACCCATTACCCTGGTGGAGATCAATAAGGTAAAACAGATATTCAGGAAACGGCTGGCCAATATTTATCATGTGAGGATTGAATACCCGGATGAGGTTAAAAAGTAGGGAGAAGAAAGAAGGGCTGAGAGGTGAGAGATGAGTGGCAAGACATAATGTCAAAGGTCAGAAGTCAAATGTATAATGTCAAATGTTAAGACCTCTTTTATTTCCATGAAACATTTGCCATTTGCCTTCTGCCGTTTGACATAAAAAATAATAAGTTGCCCAAATTTTGATAACGTAAATTAGTGCTAAACCTGTAGACATATATCAGAACAAGACATGGAATATTGGTCCACCTTCGCTGAAGCTATGGTGGATGAAAAATGATGGAATGTTGGAAGAATGCACAGATGGAAGAATACACGAGTAAAAGAATAGAATGGAGTTGATCAATAATATCAGTAAGGTCAACCATATTCAGGCATGGATAATGACAAGTCCAAGACCCAGTAAATTGACCGTTGAAATACTTTTTTACCCTTTGACCCCTTTCTTATCTTAAATCAATAATATCTACATCGGGGTGGCTGGCGGGGTCAAAGGCAAATGCTTCATCCGGGATATCCTTGCTGACAAAATTCAGGATTCTTAGAGTATAATGAATTTTATTTTTACCAAATAATTTAGCAGAATACAACTCCAGTTTTTCCTTGCTGATTAATATCCTTATTCTGGTAAAACTGCGACTCAGATCTTTGGGATATAAATCAATAACGTGAAGAGCTTTTCCTTCCCTGTTTTCTTCTCCGATATATTTATAAAAATAATCATTTTCATAAATAGAAAAAAACCGGACTGGATTTTCAAAATATGAATCTGGATCAGGTTCTTCAGGTGGGGTAAGAACATTTACTTCACCGGCTTCAATGATATAGTTCCAGAGAGTTTCCCCATCATAGTAAATCTCCATATCATCCATAACTACTTTATACATTTCTCCTTTAAGCAAAAATGAACCTACATAAATAGCTTCGGTATTGTCACTCATGTCATTAAGAGTAAAGGAAAACCTGGACAAGGCTCCCGGAAGTGCCCTTGTCTTAGAGTTAAATTCATCCAGGACAACTTTTGCTGCCTTATCTTTAGTTTGGGAAAAAGCAGGAATAAGAGTAATAAAGAAAAGAGAATATAATAAGACTAAATATTTGCTCATAATTTTTGTTTCAGCTTGAGTTCAACATAGTGTTGTATGATAATCAGTTTTCGAACCACCAGGGACTCTACCTTACTTGTTATCCTGTTCTTTGTCTAAGTCTTTCAAATATTGTTCCAAAGCATATTCATCGACAAGAAATACTTTCCTTGCCTTACTTCCTTCAAAAGGACCGACAATATTTGCAGCTTCAAGCTGATCAATAATCCTGCCGGCACGATTGTAACCAATAGATAGTTTTCTTTGTATTAATGAAGTGGATCCTTGCTGGTGCAACACTACTACATGTGCTGCTTCTTCAAATAGAGAATCCCTTTGTTTGGGATCTATTTCAGTAGTATCCATGCTATCTTCACCAGAATATTCAGGTAGCAGAAATGCTGTAGGATAACCCTTCTGTGATCCGATAAATTCCGTAATCAAATCTAATTCGGCAGTGTCAATGAATGCACATTGTAAACGTGTCAGGTCGCTCCCTGCACTAATCAGCATATCTCCTCTTCCAACCAACTGGTTTGCACCTGGTGTGTCAAGAATTGTTCTTGAATCAACCATGGAGGTTACTCTGAAAGCAATTCTGGCCGGGAAGTTTGCCTTTATAACACCGGTAATAATATTTGTTGTCGGTCGCTGTGTGGCAATTACAAGATGTATTCCAATAGCCCTGGCAATTTGTGCTATTCTGGCCAGTGGAGCTTCAATTTCTCTTCCTGCAGTCATAATAAGATCGGCAAATTCATCAATCACAAGTACAATATATGGCATATACTTGTGACCTTTTTCCGGATTCAGATTGCGTTTTATGAATTTTTCGTTGTACTCTTTTATGTTTCGTACATGGGCCTTTTTCAGCAGATCATACCTGGCATCCATTTCAATGGTCAGGGAATTTAAGGTATTTATTACCTTTTGAGTGTCGGTAATAATGGCTTCATCAATATCCGGTAGTTTTGCCAGGAAATGTCTTTCTATTTTGGAATATAGAGTAAGCTCAACTTTTTTGGGGTCAATAAAGATGAATTTAAGCTCTGCAGGATGTTTTTTATATAATAATGAGGTTATGATAACATTCAGGCCAACAGATTTTCCTTGTCCTGTAGCCCCAGCTATAAGCATATGCGGCATTTTTGTGAGATCGAGGACATAGGATTCATTTGAAATAGTTTTTCCAAGGGCAATAGGAAGTTCAAAATCAGATTCCTGGAATTTAAGAGATGAAATCATAGATTTCATAGAAACAATATCTGCTTTTTGATTTGGAACTTCAATGCCGATGGTCCCTTTGCCCGGGATAGGTGCAATGATCCGAATACCAAGGGCGGAGAGACTGAGGGCAATATCATCCTCCAGGTTCTTGATTTTTGAGATTCTTATGCCTGGTGCAGGGATAATTTCATACAGTGTAATGGTAGGCCCAATGGTTGCTTTTATTTTTTTTATACTGATCTTATAATTATCAAGAGTTTCAACAATTTTATTTTTATTGCTGATCAATTCTTCCTTACTCACCATGGACTCCCCAGAGTGGTGATCTTCCAGAAGATCGATTGTGGGTGCCTGGTAGCCTGACAGATCCAATGTAGGATCATAATTTTCTAGTTGAAGGGGTTTGAGTTCTGAAAGTTCTTCTTCGGTTTGTTTTTGTTCAACAGTAAGTTCAATACCATTACCCTGATTTTCCTGGTTTTTTTTGATAAGTGTCTTGGTAGAAAAATCCAGATGAGGATCTTTATTATCATTTTCTATATCTGTGCTGTTTATTATGCTTGTATCAGTTTCGGAAGTATTGGTTTGAAACTCAAAATCGTCTATAGCTTCTGAGTTAGCTGCTTCACCTTCCTGTTCCTTTCCCCCTATTTTCTTAAACCAGTTTACGGCAGGTTTATAGGAAAATAATACGAAGGCAAAATTCACAAATATGATAAGAAGTCCTGCCCCGGTTAAACCAAGCAGGGATATTAGCCACTGGCTGACAACCAGGCCATGGTTTCCACCCGGACCGCTTCCAAGGAAATTTGCTTCCTCTCCGGCTACATAGCCCAGTGTAACAGATAGCAGTATCAGGCCTATAAGACAAATTCTAAAGCTTTTACCAAGAGCTAATAGCTTTATTCCAATAGCATGAAAACCAATTAGTAACAGTAAAGCAGGGATAAAGAATGAAGAAACTCCAAACCACTTGTGAATAAGTGTATGTCCAAAAAATGCACCAGTTTTACCTGCCCAGTTTTCAACCCTGATGTTCTGAGATGAAAGGACCTTTTGAAATTCAAAGCTTTGGTCGGCCTGCCATGTGAACAGATAGGAAATGAGAGCCATTAATAAATAGAGAGCAAACAAAATGAAGAATATGCCAGTTGCCAGTTTTACCCTTTCATCGTTTATGAATCGCTTCAATTTTCCCGGACCCGGTTTTCTTTTGCTTACTTTTTTTTTCTTTTTTTTCGTCATTGAAATATTTCTCTGCTTATATATTATAACAAAAGCTTGTGTATTTTAGAAGCCAATTGAATATAGCTCCATTTTATTTGCTCTTCAAATTTAGTTAAACGCTTTTAAACAGAATGATTTTTAATTGATTAATCAGATTCTTATAAAATGGCGTGAAATATTATAGGGAAGAATAAAATACACAATATGCAGGGAAAGAACTATTCGGTATCCAGAAGTTTGAATAATACCGCTTCCATATATTCTTTTGTGGCTTTTTGAAATCCATCTCCCTTTTCGAATGTTTGTTCTAAAATGGCTTTTTCATATATGCTGTTTGCTGTAAGCTTCATTTCAACCTTATGAAGCTGTAAATAGAACTCAAGTAATACGCCATTTAATTCCTTATAAGGAGTAGATCTATTCGGTTTATCAAGAGGAATATCCTTGGTATAATAGACCTTTAGAGTATCTGCTCGAACATCCTCGGGGAAAGTTACTAAGACTTCCTGGCAAAGAAAACCACATATGTTTTTTGTATTCCCTGTATGATCAAATTTCATTTTAGGCATCATTCCAAAACCTACAGCTGTCTCATCTAATTCGCCTTCATAATAAAACTTCTTGCTCAGAACTGTGAGTTTTGAACGATTGGTTGATTCTTTTGGTATTATAACATTGGTAATATTGAAAAGGCCAAAGAAACCTTCTATTTCAAAGGTGTATTTATTATTTTGATATTGTGTTACCATTTTCTTTGGTAACATATCGGCTGAGATTTTGTCCAGGTTGTTCTCAATATATGTAATATCATAAATTATTTCTCCTCCTTTTTTTGAAAGAGGTCTTACACCTTTGCTACAACCTGATATTATTATAGCAAGGATGATTACTGACTTATGTAATATCCTGATATTCAATTAAATAGTTTGTCCCTGCATGGGAGGTATAAAAATATGAAATATATTCAATTCTAGGCATGAAAACAAATATATTTTGTTGAATTGCCCATATAGTAGGATGATCATGCATATGCAGGAGATGAATTCTTTATTGCACCCATTTGGTTTGAACTTAGCAAACACCAATTTTTGTTCTTCATTATCTAAATATCA
>JAYEGO010000592.1:0-8062 GCA_034659155.1 Bacteroidota bacterium
AATTTTTTTCTGTCTCATTTTCTCCGAATCTTCGGCTTCATTGATTTCTCTACGAAAGATGATATTGGCAGCACCTTCAGGGCCCATAACTGCAATTTCAGCTCCTGGCCATGCAAAAACAAAATCTGCCCTGAGATGTCTCGAACTCATTGCAATATAACCGCCACCATATGCTTTTCTGATGATAAGAGTGATTTTAGGCACTGTAGCTTCGCTATAAGCATACAGTACCTTCGCTCCATGCCTGATCACTCCTGCATGCTCCTGGTCAACTCCGGGAAGGTACCCGGGAAGATCAACAAGGGTAACAATTGGAATATTGAAAGCATCGCAATAGCGAATAAACCTTGCACTCTTATCAGAAGAATCTACATCCAGAACACCTGCCAGTACAAGGGGCTGGTTGCATACAAATCCAATAGTTTTCCCACCAAGTCGTCCGAAGCCAATAACCATGTTCGCAGCCCATTTTTCCTGAACCTCAAAAAAATCAGAATCATCAACTACTGCCCTGATAACATCCCTTACATCGTAAGGTTGAGTGGGATCATCCGGTACAATCTGACCAATTTTATATTCTCTTTTAGGTTCTTTAGATTTAAACACACGGGCTTTATCGGAATTGTTCCAGGGGATAAAAGAGAGTAATTTTTTTATTTGATCAATGGTTTCTGATTCACTTTTTGCAAAAAAGTGTGCATTCCCAGTAATTTCAGAATGCACCCGTGCCCCTCCCAGATCTTCCATTGAAATTTCTTCACCCAGTACTGTTTTAATTACCTCAGGCCCGGTGATAAACATTTTTGAAATTTTATCTGTAACGAACACAAAATCGGTAAGGGCGGGTGAATAAACCGCACCGCCTGCGCATGGACCAAGGATTACTGAGATTTGGGGAATAACGCCTGATGAAAGGGTGTTTCTGAAAAAGATTTCTCCGTATCCGGCAAGGGAATTTACCCCCTCCTGAATTCTGGCCCCCCCGGAATCATTGACACCAATCAAGGGCATTCTCATTTTCAGGGCATAATCCATAATTTTGGTAATCTTTCTACTGTGCATCAGACCTAAAGAGCCTCCGGCTACAGTGAAGTCCTGGGCATATATGGCAACCGGTTTCTTATGAATGGTTCCTGTACCAATAATAACTCCATCTCCATGTAGTTTTTTCTTATCCATATTGAAATCACGGGCTTCGTGCTCAACAAACAGGTCGTATTCACTAAAGGAATTCTTATCTACAAGGCTGATGATTCGCTCGCGGGCAGTTAATTTACCCATTGCAATTTGCTTTTCAATTGCCTTTTCACCGCCTCCGGTAAGGACTTCCTTCCTTCTTTTCTGTAATTCCCGAATCTTTCTTTTGAGGGCCATAATTTGGCAGTTTAGTTATAAAAAAGAAATGCAAATATCCGGTTTTGGTATTTGCAAATGCAACATTACAAAATCCATACTAGTTATAAAAATTTATTTCAATTAATTTTCAATCAGATTTTACTAAAGAGCAGGCATAGAGAACGTTATGTTATTTCCCGAAAGATGGCCTGAAAAAGATAAATATGGTATAAGAGAATACTATTTGGGAGCAAAATAATAAAGCAGACCAGCAATGGCAGCAAAAAATATATTGGGCATCCATACTGCCAGTAGTGGATCAATGGCTCCGCCAATGGCAAATTGTGAAGAAAACTGCATAAAAAGAATATAAGCAAAACTGAGTCCAATTCCAGCACCAATGTGCCCTCCAATTCCTCCTCTGATTTTACGGGATGAGAGAGTCATACCTATCAGGGTTAAAATGAATGTGGAAAAAGGAAAAGCAAAACGCCTGTATCTTTCAATTAAAAAAGGTGTAATATTTTCTGATCCATGTAGTTTTTGCTGTGCAATAAATTCTTTAAGTTCTTTGATATTCATATCCTCTACAAAATTATCCCTCCTGGAAAATTCTTCCGGGAATATGTTCAAAGTAGTATCAATTTCTCTTCCATAATCCAGCACTTCACTTCCATCTTCCTGAATTGTCCTGATATAGTAATTTCGCACTGTCCAGGTATTTGTTTCCTCATCCCATTTTATATAATCTGAAATTAATTTCTTTTCAAGTTGTCCATCTTCTGAAAATTTTTCCATGGAAAATTTGTATCCTGTTTTGGATGAATTACTGTAACTTTCCATGTAGACATACTCATTTGGCCGGACCTGTAGGTGTATATTTCTCTTATTCATTGCTATCGGACCTTTTCGTATATAGGTTTCTTCAAATTCATGCCGATTTTGATTTGCACGTGGAATAACATAGTTTCCAAGAAGAAATGTAAATCCAGCAATAATAAATGCGGAAAAAAAGTAGGGGAGAAGCAGCCTTCGGAATCTTAAACCACTGCTGAACATGGCTATGATCTCAGAATCATAGGCTAGTTTTGATGTGAAAAATATTACTGAAATAAAAGTAAAAAGCGGACTGAAAAGCAGGGCAAAGTAGGGAATGAAGTTAAGATAGTACTTAAACATCACCTCTTTAAATGGGGCATTGTTTTCAATAAAATCATCTAGTTTTTCGGAAATATCAAAAACAATAACAATAAGCATCAGCAAAGTCAGGGCATAAACAAAAGTACCCAGAAACTTTTTAATGATGTATTTGTCAAGTATGAAACTCCCTTTTATTTTCATTGTTTTTGCACTTTATTTATTAAGCCTTAACTTATAGATGCGGGTTTCACAATCTGGTTTTAAGTTTTGGCACCATCCTGTTTTTCCAATCGGCAAAAGTATTGTTTGCAATTTTCTCCCTCGCTTCATTCATAAGACACATATAAAAACTGAGGTTATGAATACTGGCAATCTGTGCTCCCAACATCTCCTTTGCGTTTATAAGATGACGTAAATATGCCTTCGAATATTGTTTTCCCACTCCGGATGTACCGGTTTCATCAATAGCAGAAAAGTCATCTTTCCATTTTTCATTTTTAATATTGATAATTCCATTGCTGGTAAACAACATGCCATTTCTGCCATTTCGGGTAGGCATAACACAATCGAACATATCCACACCCAGTGCAATTGATTCCAGTATATTTGCAGGTGTGCCGACACCCATCAGGTACCTGGGTTTATCCTGTGGAAGAATTTGAGTTACCACATCACACATTTCATACATCAGTTCTTCAGGTTCGCCAACAGACAAACCCCCAATTGCATTGCCTTCCTGGTCATAAGAACTGATCGTTTCCGCAGATTGTTTCCTTAAATCAGTGTAAACGCTTCCTTGCACTATAGGGAAAAAACTTTGAGTATGATCATAAATTGGCTGAGTAGTTGCAAAGTGTTTGATCCCTCTTTCTAACCATCTGTGAGTAAGCCCCATCGATTTCTGGGCATAATCATAATCACAGGGATATGGCGTACATTCGTCCAGTGCCATAGTAATGTCTGAACCAATATTTCTCTGTATATCAACTACTGATTCTGGTGTAAAAATGTGTTTTGACCCGTCAATATGCGAACGAAAAATATACCCTTCCTCTGTTACTTTCCGGTTATTGGACAAGGAGAAAACCTGGTATCCACCGCTATCAGTAAGGATAGGGCGATCCCATGACATAAATTTATGATGTCCCCCGGCACGATTCAGGATTTTAATGCCCGGACGAAGGAATAGATGGTAGGAGTTTCCTAAAATAATTTTTGCATCAATGGCTTCTTTTAATTCAGTCTGGGAAATGCCCTTAACACTACCCACAGTTCCCACCGGCATAAATACCGGAGTCGGAATCACGCCATGATCGGTTGTGATGATTCCTGCCCGTGCTGAAGATCCTGAATCCCGATGATCGATGCTGAATTTCATTTGTTAATGATGATTTGTACATATTCTTTTAATGATGACAAATATAAATATTAAGTGTGAACTAATTAAGACTGGTATGCCTGGTATTTGGATTCTAAAGAAATCTTTGATAAAATTGCCCTATTATCTATATATTATGGATTACATACTTTTTGGCAGCATATCGGTTTCTGATTTATTGATTATCTTGTTCCTAATAAGCACTTTGGTTCAATTATTTTATTATTTCTTTTTTTATTCCAGGCTAGCTTTCTCAAAAATTAAAGAAACAAAAACTGTGGTACAGCCAATATCTGTTGTTATTTGTGCCAGAAATGAAGCCAGAAATCTTGAAAAAAACTTACCCCTGCTTTTAAATCAGGATTATCCCGAATATGAAGTAATTGTTGTAAATGATTGCTCAGAAGATGATACTGCAGACCTCCTTGAAGACCTCGGGAAGAAGTATGCAAGGCTGAAAACTACTCATATAAAGAAAGATGCAAAGTTTACTCACGGAAAGAAATTAGCTCTCACAATTGGAATAAAAGCAGCCAGCCATGAGTGGCTCTTGCTGACAGATGCTGATTGCAAGCCAGTATCTGAGAAATGGATTTTTGGGATGCAGAGGAATTTCAGCAATGAAACTTCTGTGGTTTTGGGTTATGGTGCTTATAGCAGGGAGAAAAGCCTTATCAACAACTTTATCAGGTTTGACACCTTTTTTATTGCTATCCAATATTTTGGCTTTGCTATGGCAGGAATACCTTATATGGGCATAGGTAGAAATTTGGCCTACCGTAAGTCACTCTTTTTTGAAAATAAGGGTTTTGCTGCACATCGGAAACTTGCTTCAGGGGATGATGATCTTTTTATTAACCAGGTTGCAACAGCAGGTAATACAAAGGTAGAATTCTCCTCTGATACATTCACCTATTCAGAAGCGAAGAAAACTTTTAGTGCCTGGTTACGACAGAAAAAGAGGCACCTGACAACAGGTTCACATTATAATATGGGTACCAAAGGCTTGTTGGCAGGTGAACTTATTTCCCGGGTTTTCTTTTATTTTTTGTTTATCGTGCTGCTTATTAATCTGAAGTTTTTAGTAATTGTTCTGGTGGCTTTTTTCTTAAGACTTATTACCATGTTAACTATCTATAAAATAGGAATGGCGCGTTTGAAGGAAGTGAATTTATTCGTACCTTCGCTTTTTTATGATATATTATCACCAGTTATTAATTTAAGCCTTGTAATTTCTAACATAATTAGCTCACCACCACCTACATGGAAGTAAACCCAAACCTCTCTGAAAAGGCTCAATACGACTGCAAACTTGTAGACATGGCTTTGTCAGGAGATCAGAAAGCTTATGCGGAATTGATGAACAGGTATAGGGATGCCATCTACTACATGCTTCTGAAAATGGTAAACAATAGTGTAGATGCTGAGGACCTGACCATCGAGGCATTTGGAAAAGCCTTTAAAAACATCAAACAATATACTTCTTCATTTGCTTTTAGCACATGGCTTTTCAAAATTGCTACCAATAATTGTATTGATTTTATCCGGAAGAAAAGAGGAAATGTCATTTCCATTGATCAGGCTGAAGACCCGGCCAGCAGTTCTCCATTGGCCATTCAGTCAGGAACTCTTGATCCGGAAGAAAACCTTATTAAAAAGCAAAGAGAAATTTTACTCAGAGATATTGTTACCCAATTGAAATCCAGGTACAGGAACCTGATAGAGTTAAGGTATTTTAAGGAATATTCATACGAAGAAATTGCAAAGGAGATGAATTTGCCTTTAGGTACTGTAAAAGCGCAACTTTTCAGGGCAAGGGAACTTCTTTATAACATCCTGAATAATCCTAAATCGGGACGATAATCCCCGATTTGCACTTATGGAAATTCTTCAAAAATACTTCCCTTACTTATCTCCCCTTCAGCTCCAACAGTTTTCGGAATTAGGAAGCTTATACAATTATTGGAATGAAAGGGTAAACTTGATTTCAAGGAAAGATATCGGGAATCTGTATGAGCATCATGTGCTGCATTCCCTGGCAATTGGTGCTTTTTATTCTTTCAAACTCGGTCAGAAGGTAATGGACGTTGGTACTGGCGGTGGTTTTCCTGGGATTCCTCTTGCTATTCTTTTTCCCGACACTCATTTCTATCTCATTGATAGTATTGCGAAAAAGATCAGGGTTGTAAATGAAATATCACATAGCCTCAATTTAGAAAATATTAATGCAGAGCAAATCAGAGCCGAGGATGTAAAAACTCATTTCAATTATATAGTCAGCAGGGCAGTTACTTCTTTGCCGGTTTTTTATAAATGGGTAAAAGATAAATTCTATTCTTCCGGGATTCACGAACCCGGGCAGGGTATAATTTGCCTGAAAGGAGGAGATATGAAAAGTGAATTAAACGAACTGCCTGTTGAGGCAAAAGAAGTGCCAATATCGGATTATTTCACTGAAGCCTTTTTTGAAACAAAAAAAATCATCTTTATTCCTGTGAGATAAATAAAAAAATACTAAATTTGCAAACTCATTTTCAGATTTTCAGAAATAATATCAGACAGTAATGAAAAGAACATTTCAACCATCCAATAGGAAACGGAAAAACAAGCATGGCTTCAGGGAAAGAATGTCCACCGCCAATGGACGGAAAATAATCGCTTCAAGAAGGACTAAAGGTAGGGCTAAACTGTCAGTCTCTGATGAACCAAGACATAAGGTGTAGTGATATTTTATATATAATTTATAATAAAAGGGATCAGGAATGATCCTTTTTTTGTTTTCCTTTACTAGAAAATGTATACATTTTCCGGGTTAATAATCCTGGTTCAATTTTGATTCATAATTTATTATGGCAACAGAGGTCTTAATTAATGATCTGATTCAGCATTCATCAGTCGGCGTTCGGAAAGCGTCTGAAAAAGTTTTATCAGGGCAAAGACTGGATCAAAATGACGCTTTACTGCTCTATGAGGAGGCAGAGCTTGGTTTACTGGGAATCTTAGCAAATTATTTAAGAGAAAAATTAAACAAAGATTACACCTATTTTAATAGAAATTTCCATTTTGAACCAACCAATATTTGTGTTTACAATTGTAAGTTTTGTTCTTATAAAAGAAAGATTAGTGAACCCGGTAGTTGGGAATATACTTACGAGGATCTTATGGAGAGATTGAAGCTTTATGATGGGAAGGCTTTGACCGAAATTCATATAGTAGGAGGAGTACATCCAAAACGTGATTTGCATTATTATGGAAAAATGCTTCAGCTGGTCAAAGAGTACCGGCCCGATATACATATTAAAGCCTTTACTGCAATTGAACTAGATTTTATGATCAGGAAAGCAGGAATGTCTGTTAAGGAAGGCCTTCTTGTTTTGAAAGAATATGGTCTTGATTCTATTCCGGGTGGAGGAGCTGAAATCTTTAATGAAGATATACGAAAGCAGGTTTGTGATGAAAAATCAAGCTCTGAATTATGGTTAAATATTCATCGTACGGCTCATGAACTGGGAATCCCTTCAAATGCTACAATATTGTATGGACATATTGAAAGCTATGCCGACAGGGTAGATCATATGAATCGCTTAAGAGAGTTACAGGATGAAACCAATGGGTTTAATGTTTATATTCCCTTGAAATATAAAAAGGAGAATAACCTGCTATCTGAGATCGGCGAGGTATCTAAAATTGAAGATCTTAAGAACTTTGCAATTTCCAGGATTTTCCTGGATAATTTCCCCCACATAAAAGCTTATTGGCCCATGATTGGTAAAGACCTAACACAGCTCTCACTTTCTTTTGGGGTAGATGATATTGATGGAACAATTGATGATTCAACAAAAATTTATTCTATGGCTGGTTCTGAAGACCAGGCACCAAAGCTTTCCACTGATGAACTTGTTGCCCTTATTAAAGAAGCCAGGCGCATTCCGGTTGAACGGGATACTCTTTATAATAAAATAAAAGTTTATTGAACGGGAATTATAAGAAAAAACTTGTTAGTTTTATCTGAATCATGAACCGTCAAGCCGGAAAAACTGAACAAAACGGGAGTGACTCAAAAAGTTGATAATTTGCGCTTTCAAATGAATGAGGATAATTTTATATTTGTCAATACGTTAATAAAGTAAACATTTTCCTCCATGTCCAGAAGAATTAAATTTTTTGAATTCCTGATCAGTAAGATTTTTTTGAAAAATCTGGGAATTG
>JAYEGO010000593.1:0-8050 GCA_034659155.1 Bacteroidota bacterium
TTGCCACCTGGGTTACTGTTGCGGTGCTTCATATTGTTAATTCTTTAGAACTTCCTGTCAGCTTATGGAAAAGCTACACACTTTTTGCAGGTATACAGGATGGCCTGGTACAATGGTGGTATGGCCATAATGCAGTCGCATTTTTCCTTACTACTCCCTACCTGGGATTAATGTATTACTTTATACCCAAAGCTGCGAACCGGCCTGTATACTCGTACAGGCTGTCTATTATTCATTTCTGGGCACTAATATTTCTTTATATATGGGCTGGCCCACACCACCTTTTATTTTCGGCACTTCCTGACTGGGTACAATCGCTGGGTGTGGTATTCTCAATTATGCTCATTGCTCCTTCCTGGGGAGGGATGATCAATGGTCTGCTCACGTTGAGGGGTGCATGGGATAAGGTTCGGGAAGATCCTGTTTTGAAGTTCTTTGTAGTTGCTGTTACAGCATATGGAATGTCTACTTTTGAAGGACCCATGATGTCTATCAAGGGAGTTAATGCCATCAGTCACTTTACAGATTGGACAATCGGACATGTTCATATAGGAGCTCTGGGCTGGAACGGATTCCTGACTTTTGGTATGATCTACTGGCTCATTCCTAAAATGTTTAATGTAAAATTGTATTCCACCAAACTTGCAAATGCACACTTCTGGATTTCCACCCTGGGAATACTGTTTTATGCCATTCCATTATATTTTGCAGGTATAACCCAGGCCTCTATGTGGAAACAATTTACACCTGAGGGATTCCTTGTATATCCCAATTTCCTGGAAACAGTAACTCAAATACTTCCTATGTATTATCTTCGGGCTATTGGCGGCAGCCTTTATTACATTGGGATATTGATATGGATCTGGAATATATATAAAACAGCTAAATCAGGTTCATTTGTTAAAAACGAAGCGGCTGAAGCGGCTCCTTTAGTTTTACAAAAGAAAAAAGCCGCTAACGAAGGATGGCATCGTTTTCTGGAGAGAAAACCAATACCCTTCCTTATTGTTGCCCTTGTGGTGATCCTTATTGGGGGAATTGTAGAAATTGTTCCTACATATCTTATTAAATCGAATGTACCTACCATAGAAAGTGTGAAGCCTTATACCCCTCTCGAACTGGAGGGCCGGGATGTGTATATTAAGGAAGGTTGTTACAATTGTCATTCTCAACAGATCAGGCCATTCCGTTCAGAAACGGAAAGATACGGGGAATACTCAAAGGCCGGTGAATCAGTTTATGACCACCCATTCCAGTTTGGGTCCAAACGTACCGGTCCGGATCTTGCCAGGGAAGGTGTTCAATCGGGACCTCTGTACAAACCAGATGCCTGGCACTTCAATCACATGATGGATCCTCAAAAGATCAACAACAAATCCATTATGCCAGCCTATCCATGGTTGAATAAAAAGGATGTTAACCTGAGGTTAACCCCAAAGAAAATAAGGGTATTGCAAAAACTTGGGGTTCCCTATCCTGAAGCTTATGATCAACAGGCTGTAACTGATTTAATGAAACAAGCCAACGAGATCGCTGATGGATTGAAAACGGAAGGTGTTGAGGTAGAATCAAGCAGGGAGATTATTGCCCTGATTGCTTACCTGCAAAGATTGGGTACCGATATTATAGTTGATGATAATTAAGATTTAGAAATGATCTTTTTGTATATAAAAAATAGTATTATACTCGCTGGTTTGGAGGTTTTTCCGGTCATGGCTATGTTTCTGTTTCTGTTAATTTTTATTGGTGTAATCATATATGCATTTTCTGCCGATAAGAAGAATATGGATAACTGGAGTAATATGCCTCTGGAGGATGATGAATCTCTAAATCAGGAAAAAAAATAAAAATATATATTTGTTATGGATGCAAACGACGATACAACAAAAAACCTTGATCAAAATCAGCCTGCTGAATATGATGAACTGACAAATGATCGCTTATTATCCGATCACGAATATGATGGCATTAAAGAACTGGATAATGACCTGCCACCCTGGTGGAAATACCTTTTTTATATAACCATCATCCTGGCCATTGTGTACTTTTTAGGGGTTCATGTTTTTGGCTTCATTGACAAGCAGGCTGATAAATATGACAAGGAAATGGCACAAGCTGCCAGACTATACGGAGATACAGGAGGTGGAATTAATGCCGAAACCGTTACCATTGTAACTGATGAGATTAGTCTTGCAGACGGGCATGATACCTTTGACAAGATCTGTTCTGTTTGCCATGGTAAATTTGGTGAGGGACTCATAGGTCCCAATTTTACTGATGAATACTGGATTCATGGAGGAGGAATTCAGGATATGTATAAAATAGTAATTAACGGAGTTATTGAAAAAGGGATGATCTCTTATAAGTCACAGCTTTCTCCTGATAAAATTCAAAATGTTTTGAGTTATATTATTGGGTTTCAGGGTACAAATCCTCCAAATCAAAAGGCTGCGGAAGGAGACTTGTGGGTAAACGAAGAAGATATGCAGGATGAAGGAACCACTGAAACTGATGAGACTGAGGTTTCTGAAGGTCAGGCTACATCATAGTTTGGTTTGTTTTTTCAGGCATTTATCTTTTTAATAACTTACAGCCCGCCATGTGTGACTCAATTACCCCGGCGGTCTGATTTTATAGATATATTCACCCTATTTTGTTAATAATGAGTAATCAAGAGAACCAGTCCAATTTCAGGGACAGGCTGACAACCGTCAATAATGAAGGTAAAAGGGCCTGGGTTTATGCAAAAGAACCAAAAGGCATTTTATACAGGTACAGGCAAATCATCGCCTATTCCATGATCTTATTCCTGATTCTTGCCCCATTCATCAGTCTTGGAGGTGAACAATTTATACTTCTGAATTTTCTGGAACGAAAATTTGTGATTTTCGGTATTATTTTTTGGCCCCAGGATTTCCACCTCTTTGTAATGGCTTTGATCAGTTTTATTGTTTTTATTGTATTATTTACTGTAATATACGGTCGTTTGTTTTGTGGATGGGTATGTCCTCAAACAATCTTCATGGAGTTCGTTTTCAGAAGAATAGAATGGCTCATCGATGGAAATTATCAACAACAACGAAAGCTGAAGGAGCAGGCATGGAACCTTAAAAAAATAACCAAAAGAGTAGTCAAACATGCACTTTTCTACCTCTTCGCACTCATTATTACTCATTCCTTCTTATCCTATATCATTGGAGTTGACCAGGTAAAAAATCTATTCATAGAAGGACCCGGTAATAATACGGGTACATTTGCCGGGATCCTTGTTTTCTCAGGCATCTTTTATTTTATATTTGCATGGTTCAGAGAGCAGGTATGTACCATTACATGTCCGTATGGAAGGCTGCAGGGAGTAATGCTCGACACAAATTCCATGATAGTTGCTTACGATTACAATAGAGGCGAACCCCGGAATGTGCATAATAATAATGATCCAAATTCCGACTGCATTGATTGTCGTAATTGTGTTACTGTTTGTCCAACCGGAATCGATATTCGCAATGGCACCCAATTAGAATGTATTAATTGTACAGCATGTATTGATGCCTGTAATTCTGTAATGACCAGGATCAAGAAACCAAAAGGACTAATAAGGATTGCTTCTGAAAAATCTATCAGGGAAGGAACCATACATAAATTGAATGTCAGGGCAATTGCTTATACTATTTTACTGGCCATCCTTTTAGCTGTTGTTGCCTTTCTTTTTCATATCCGGACAGATATTGAGACCACTATTCTGAGGGCCCCCGGGACGCTGTACCAGGAAACCGAAGTAGCATATACAAATCTTTACAATATTGAGATCGTAAATAAAACCAGGAAAAAATTTCCTGTCTCCATTAAAATACATGATGGGAAAGGTAAACTACAAATGATTGGTGGAGACCTTTGTGCATTGAGGGGAGAACTGGTAAAAGGGATGTTTATTATTCTCATCGATAAGGAGGAGTTGAGTTCTTCTAAGAATAAAGTAACTCTTGGAGTATATTCGGGAGAAGAGCTAATAGAAGAAGTCCCCTCAACTTTTGTCGGCCCTTACAGCCTGGATACTTATTAATTTATTGAGGGGAAATATTATTTAGAAAATTGTTGTTTAATCTGTAAAGATATATTAGGCCAAGACGTAGATTATATGAAGCTTAAATTTAACTGGGGTACAGGAATATTCATTGTTATCATTCTGGGAGTGCTATGGTATATTTCTCTTGCTATATTTAGTACAAGACAGGAATTTTACCTCGTGGAAAACGACTATTATTCCCGGGGTATCAATCATGAAAAACATATTGAAAAAGTTAGAAATGCTCAAGCCTTAAATGAGAAATTTTCGATAGAAGTATTAAAGGATTCTCTTATTCTGAAAATTCCTGATTGGGATACCGGAAAAGTGGTTCAGGGTACTATATGGTTTTATCGTCCGGATAATGCGAATGATGACTACAGTCTGGCACTGGCCATTGATGATGATGGAAGACAGGCCATTGATACAAAAAGCCGTAGAAAAGGTAAGTACCTGATAAAACTGGACTGGCAGATGAACAATATTGAGTACTATTATGAGAAATCTGTAATGCTTTATTAGACCTGATAATCAACTGGCAGTCGACAGTCAGCAGTCGGCATGTAAGTAAATATGAATTGAACAAGATAAATTGTGAGGTCTTCAAATTGCTAACCAAAGACTTAAGAATGTTGACTTTATAATTTAAATATGGATCTTTTAACTGCATTAACGCTTGGACTTATTGGCAGCTTTCATTGTATTGGGATGTGTGGTCCCATAGCAATAGCCCTACCCCTTCCAAAAAAAAACTTCAGTTATAAATCATTAGGAGTCATTCTATATAGCCTTGGCAGGATGATAACTTATGGAATTTTGGGCGGGCTTTTTGGCCTGCTGGGAAAGGGAATACAAATGGGAGGCTTCCAGCAAGTTGTATCTATACTGATGGGGGCAGTTATGATACTTTCGGTGGCGTTTCCTTTTGTTTTTAAGAACCAAATCAACCTGAATGATATGTTTGGAGGATATGTTTATCGTTTTGTAGGACAATTCAGAAAACTCTTCCAGATCCGTACACTTTCTTCTTTGCTTTTCATAGGTCTTTTAAACGGGCTTCTTCCATGTGGCCTTGTTTATATTGCCATTGCCGGAGCTATCAATACAAATGATATAATGTTGGGAATAATGTATATGGTAGTATTTGGCCTGGGAACTGTGCCAATGCTGGCTGCCGTGAGTTTAATAGGAAATGTAATAAGTGGGAAATTCAGGTCCTCTGTAAACAAAGCAATACCTTATGTTGTAGTTGTTATAGGTATACTTTTCATTTTGCGCGGACTGGCCCTGGGAATTCCTTATGTGAGTCCTAAAGATAAGATGCTGGAGCCTCATAAAAAGATGGAAATGGTAAAAGAAAAGCCTGCACACACTAGTCATATATTAATTAGTGATCCAATAAATTTCCAGTATCCGGCTTGACAGGAAACTTGCAATGCAATTTCTCCATAATTCCTTATTCAGAATTTAATAAGACTCCTTCTCAGATTGAAGCCGAATGTATATGTTAATGCCCTGATCAATAAATAATTATTTTAAAATTTATATGATAAGTTTATTTGTAATTTATTTGTAATTTCAGAAGATATATTTACATTTAAGCTTGTGAAATTTATTTGTCCCTTAATTCTCTAACCAAATACTAAAAACTGATGAAAAACCTTAGAAAAACTTCTTCTTTAATGACCTCATCATTAAAGCGGTTGATTGTCCTATGCCTGGTATTAACCATGGCATTTGTGTTGCCTGAAAGCATGTTCGGACAGCAAACGCTCGATGAGGTAAAAACGGAACGCGGACTCGATGATAATGATGTCCTCGCTGCCCTTAAAACATTTATGCCTCGTGGTGGGCGTGATGAGTACTTTGCCTTTGTTGGTACAGGAAACTCTGGTACCATGGTTGTTTATGGAATCCCTTCCATGCGTATTTATAAATACGTTGGTGTGTTTGCACCAGAACCATGGCAGGGATACGGATTTGACGATGAGAGTTCTCTGATGTTGAAAAAGAACTCTCCTGATAATCGAATATATACTTATGGAGATATGCGTTATCCTGCACTCGGAGAAACTGCAGGTGAATACGACGGAAAATACTTGTTCTATTCAGATGGTGCAAATTCAAGGGTTGCTTTGCTTGGACTGGATGATTTTGAAACTAAGCAGGTGCTTGCAAACCCCTTATTTATAAATTGCTTTCCGGGTGTAGCCGTTACACAGAATACTGAATACGTTATCCAGTCGAGCCAATACCCGGCACCATGGGTTTATAAATCCACCAATATGGACGATTTTAAATCAGGTGTTACTTTCTGGAAATTCCATGATCCTCCGGTATCCGCTGAAACTGGTCATCACATTGGCCGTATGCTCAAGGACCAATCCTTTTCAGTTGAATTACCTGCCTTTACTCTTGATATGTTTGATGCGGGAAAATTAGCCTCTGGTAATTTTGTCGTTGGTATTGCAGATAAAAATGATGAACATTTTCTTTATGTGCTGGATTACCTGAAGCTCGAAGCTGCAGATAAGGTAAGCATACATGAAGCGGATGTGGTTCTATTAGATGTTGCCGTAGCTGCCAATGCAGTAGCAATGATACCGCTTCCTGCAAAGGCTCATAAAGTAAAATTTACAAAGGATGGAAAATATTTTATCACAGCTATGGATGAGTCAATTGTTTTTGATTTTGACAAAATGAAAGCTGCCATTGATAATAAAACTTTCAGCGGAACAACAGAAGGAGATATTCCTTTATTGGATGTCGAAGCCATCAAACACGGATCAATTGCTCTAGGAAACGGGGTTATGGATTTCACTTTCGAATACAGGGAAAATGTTGTTTACTCTTCTGTATATAATGAGAAAAAGATCGTTCGCTGGAATTATAACACCCTTGCTAAAGAAAGTGAACTGGAACTTAGTTTTAAACCAGGCCAGGTTATGGTTCCCCAGGGAATGGCAACTAATCCTCATTCTAATTATCTTACTGTTGTTAACAAAGAAGGTTTATACGAAAACTATCTAAGTGTTGGAACTATGCGTCCCAGTTTCCAGCATTTAATAGATATAAGCTCTGATGTAATGCGTGACATATATACAATGAGTATTCCTCAGGCCAATATTTATGGTTCTGTTGCAGTGTTACGTACAGTCATTAAACCTATTATCCGCTACGAAACCGGAACCAATACCCGTACAGGGGAGATTTCAGAGTACAAAACTGTTGCCGGTAAGGAAAAAATAGAAAGAGAAGGAAACAGGGTGCATATTTTCGGTACACTAATCCGTTCTCATATTGTTCCTGAAATCGTGGAGGTAAATGAAGGAGATATTGTTACTTTCCACCTTACCAACCTGGAAAGGGCTGAAGATGAAACCCATGGATTTACCATCAACACTTATGGTAAACATGGTAGTTTTGAGCCAGGAAAAACAGCTTCACTTACTTTTACAGCCAACCGTCCCGGTATTTTCCCATATTACTGCACTGAATTCTGTTCTGCACTTCACCTTGAGATGGAAGGTATTTTGCTGATTCGTCCAAAGAACTATACCGGACCTGAAGCAGAAGAAGAAGTAGCTCTTACCGAAGAAGAACTTGCGGGATACAAGAAAAATTATGAGGAGAAGCTGGCAGTTATTGATGCCACCCAGGAAATTATCAATGGAGTAGTTCAGTGGCTGAAAGACAATAATTATCAGGATTATGAATATGTAAATGCTCTAGTCGAAGATGCATTAGATCAGCTTGGAAAGGCAACCATGTCTAAAGAAAACCATGAAAGATATGCCGCTGAAGAAAAATGGAGAGATGCCTTCTTATGGGCCGAGCAATACTGGCAATATCAGGTGAAAACTGCTGATGTTGGTTTACGTGCTAAAGAGCTTCTGGGAATTGAATTAGAAGCTGAAAATGAATTGTAATCTCAGTTTTTATCATAATTATTGCTAAATATAAAAATATAAAAATCATGAAATATTT
>JAYEGO010000594.1:0-8034 GCA_034659155.1 Bacteroidota bacterium
AAGGTTAATGCAAATGTTCCCCCAATGATTATCAACACAACAGTTGTTAAGCGTGCCATTAATACCAGTTCCTTTTCACTTGCTTCGGGACGTACAAACCGACGATAAAAGTCGTTAACAATGTAAGAGGATCCCCAATTAAGATGAGTTCCGATTGTGGACATATACGCTGCAATGATGGAGGCCACAACCAGGCCTAACCATCCAACTCCTATTTTGGAAAGCATGACCGGATATGCAATATCATCTTTCAGGTAGGTTTCAGCTATATTCGGAAAATCAGCACGTATAGAAGCCAGGTCAGGATAAATAATCAGTGAAGCCAGAGCTACAATGATCCATGGCCATGGCCGGAGGGCATAATGGGCAAAATTAAACAAAAGGGTTGCTCCAATAGCATTCTTTTCATCTTTTGCAGATAGCATCCTCTGGGCAATGTATCCTCCACCTCCTGGCTCTGCTCCAGGATACCATACCGCCCACCATTGTACAGCAATAGGAATAATAAGCAATGGAAGATATACAGACGGATTACTCATGTCCGGGAGAAAATCTACCTTATCACCCAGTTCGGCCAACATACCTTTCAATCCTCCGATGGCCTGTACTTCCGGTTGTTTGACAGCCACAACTGCCGCAAATACTGCTCCGAACATAGCAATGCCATATTGGAAGAAGTCTGCCCAGACAACACCTCGCAGTCCCCCCAAACCTGCATAAATCACCACAATAATTGAGGCTGAAACAACAGTTATCCACGGTTTCACTCCAAACATCACATCTCCAATTTTAATGGCTGCGAGTGAAACTGTACCCATTATCAGCGTATTGAAAAATACTCCAAGGTAAATAGCCCTGAAACCACGAAGAAAAGAAGCTGCTTTGCCTTGATACCTGATTTCGTAAAATTCGAGATCTGTCATTACATTAGATCTGCGCCATAGTCGTGCATAAATAAATACAGTTACCATTCCGGTAATAAGGAAAGCCCACCAGGCCCAGTTTTTTGCCACTCCGTCTTCGCGTACCATGCCGGTAACAAGGTTCGGCGTATCTGCAGAAAAGGTGCATGCTACCATAGAAATTCCAAGTAACCACCAGGGCATTCCCCGTCCACCCAAAAAGAATTCGGCTGTATTTTTCCCGGCTTTTTTTGAAGCTACATATCCGATTAAAAGAACGATACTGAAAAATACTGCAAGTATGACAAAATCTATAGTAACGAGTTTCATAAGTATGTATTGGTAAAATAATTAGTGCTGTGCACGAGCACAATCCAGGATAAAAATACAATTATTTATTATAAGTCCAACTACTTAATCAATCCTTAATGAGTCAGCTATAAACTAACTTTATATTAAAATTTCAAGTGCGCTGAAGCGCACTGAAGGAAGCAGTTTGCTTACATTTAACACCATGCTGAAGCATGGTGCTTTTTTTGAATTCTATTCAATCAATTGCAAATCCGGACTTCAGGCAGGATGTAATAAGTTTTGATATTCTGCTGTGAAATGTTTCACAGCAGAATAATTGGCAGTATTACTAATTAGCATTTAATTAGTATTCCCTTAATTGAAACTTACTTTCCCAAAATATTCTGGTCTGTGAAAATCAGGTTCATCAGTTAATATAGGGTTCCATGACAGAAAGTGTGGTACAACTTGCTTATCTCCGCATTTGTAAAAATTACAGTAGGCTGTTTTATTTTTTAAGGATGTTAAATCCGAAAACCTAAATACGGATATTGGAATGATTACATCCAAAGTCCATTTCGTTTTACGATCAACAATATTTATTTTATTGGTTCCCAGTGAAGGTCTTACTTTTATTTTTTTGAGCAGATCTATATCAAGCCACTGTCTTGAATTTCTGTTTTCTCCATATGCACCAAGCATAGTGCCTATGCAACTAAACTCCAGGTTGTAATAATTTACTTTATTAAATGATACAAAAAACTCCACACAACTGTCTTCATAAACCGGATCGTTTATATTTTTATGCACTGCTCTTATGTTTGACTCCTGCACGAAATACTTCAGATAAATATTTTGTTCATCATGACTGATACTAAAACT
The DNA here is from genome assembly GCA_034659155.1 of Bacteroidota bacterium. Taxonomy (GTDB): domain Bacteria; phylum Bacteroidota; class Bacteroidia; order Bacteroidales; family VadinHA17; genus JAYEGO01. The sequence goes on from JAYEGO010000594.1 coordinate 2,076, forward strand.
TGCTTCCACTTCACATCCAATATCCCACATGTCAGAATTAATATCATGAATTTCTTCATTTAGAATATTAATCCCGGCATTATGTTCATGTATGTTTTTTGCAGATAATATTTTCATAATTACCCTGCAATATATTCATTCCCAACCTTCCTGGCCCTAACCGGTTTATCCAGGTCAATTCCCAGAGCAAGTCCTGTTTCAACAAGTATATTCCAGCCCGCAACCAGTTCAACATAATGTTCATATTCACCTCCATCCGGAATTTTAATTGTCGGGAAAATTGTTTCCCTTTTTGAAATAGCGATAACATTCATTCCAACTCCATCCACAAGACATTCCCTGAATTTTTCTTCTTCGCTTTCAAATGGATCAATTAATATTACCACATCGGTTTTATTTAGCACCTCTTCTATACCATGAACAGCATAAGTCCCTTCGAGGTAATCAGACTTTTTCCTGGTTATCTCGTTTGTTTTCAGTCTCAATTCTTCTGCAACACCTGTATTTTTCCCGGAGAATAATATAGTTTCAGCATTTTTAATTAGCTTGATAAGTTTACTGTCAATCTTTAATGTAAGTGCTGCTTCAATATCCTCTGATAATTTGGTCAAGCCTTCCATGCCTGAACCATCCAGGTGCCTGAGAAGACTGTCATAGAACAAGCCCTGTTCAACAACGCTTTTTGTGGCAGCCACAGCATTTTCTTTACCGCAGGTTAATACATGCGAGGCTTTTGAAAGACCTGTAAGAAGTGTATCCTGAAATGAAGTCAAACCAAAAAAACTATCATGCCCGGCTTCTTTTAATTTTGTAAACAGGCGGATCAGTTCCTTGGTTTTTCCGGAATTAGAAGCTCCAAACACTGCATAGTTGTCCAGATTATAATCCAAAGCCTGAGTGGAGCCTTCTGTAACAATATTAAAACCATTGGTCTTCAGGGAAGCATAAATGCTTCTTTTGGCCGGAAAGATCCTGCTGCTGCCTTCTCCTGTGGCAAAAAGTGCAGGCTTCTTTTTTATGGCTTCAACAAAAGGTTCTACACAGGATGGCAGGAAGCTTTTAACTACTTCCACGGTTTCCATCATCTCTATTACAAGAGCGTATTTTTTGTATTGATTATCTTTCAGGTTCATCTTATATCCTGTTTTTATAAATAAATTCTTTTAATTCATTCTGGATTAAAGCTTCTTTCTGAAAACCACCCCCAAGATGTTGCCAATAAACTTCAGCATATTTAACTCCAATGGTTTTTCCCAGTTTTTCATTGTAGGCTTTCATTAATTCAAAGAAGTTATCCATTTTATGCATATGCTTCATAAATTCGATCTGGGAATGATGATATGAAAGCATTTCAATTTTTGTCTCAATCACAGAAGTGATATCCAGATAAAAATGAGGTTCTGTGAGCTTCTCTCCCAGGGGATCACTCAGGTCAATGGTTGCTGAGTGGTAGAACAATGGTGTAATATCCAGATGAGCTTCCTCACATGGTACATTTGGAAGGCTGGCTACCATGGCAGAGGCTTCTGCGATATAACTTGCCACCCGGTGATCAGGGTGATAATCTAAAGGAAGATGTGAGATAACAATTCCTGCCTTTACCTTTCTAATCAGGTTAGTAAATGCAATCCGCATTTCAGCATTATCATAAGCATAGCCATCTTTCTGGTTAAGACAGTAATAGTCAGCATTTAATACAGCTGCAGCATTACCGGCTTCCTTTTTCCGCATTTTAGTGGTTTCTTCCCGGCTTCCGCTCATGCCTCCAAGGTCTCCTGCTGTTAAAGTAACTATGGTTATTTTGTAGCCCCTATCGACTAATAATTTTAACAATCCGGCCGAAAACGCTTCGGTATCATCAGGATGGGCATGCAAAACAATTACACTTTTATTAAATTTATTCATGGTTTATAGTTTGATAAAATTTCTTTCAAGCCTTGAAAAATCAGGTAATTCGTCAATCAGAGGAATCAAATATTCCATAAAAAGTGAACTTGGAAAGTTTCCCTCCTTATTCATGAATTCGGCAGGCATAGATTTTGCCCTGACTGCAACATCGGTCAGAAGAGCTTTTTCATAGCTTACTTTATAGGGCGAATTTGAAATGCGATTAATAGAAACCATATAACCGGATTCTTCATTTTCGGCTAGCCGTACAGCTGCTACTCCGCATTGATATGCTTCTTCATTATCGTTTGGTACCGAGCGTACATAATCACTCATGATCAAAGATTCAGTTATTTGAAATTCACCCCTCCAGCCAAACTCCTCATTTATTATTTTATGCACATTTAGGCCAACACTTGCGCCACCCATGGCACCGAATTCTATATTGTTGAATTTATCTTTTCTTTGGGATGAACTAACTGGCGTTCCGTCTGAATACTTTAAACCCTCACTAACAACAATCGAAACCCAGCCATATTTTTCTTCTGTTTTCTTCACATCATGCAGGAATTTGTCCTTATCAAAAATGGTTTCAGGAGGGTAGATGAGATGGGGTGCATCATCTTCATCCTTTTTTGACAGGGCAGTGGAGGCGGCCAGCCATCCGGCGTCACGACCGATAGTCTGGTATATTACATATTTGTCTACTTTTTGCATATCCCGTGCAAGCCATCCACCCTGTAACACATTCAGGATATTGCTTTTAGCTGCAGATGCAAATCCGGGTGTATGATCTGTCCCAAATAAATCGTTATCCACAGTTTTAGGTATGCCTATACCAATTAAGTCATATTTTTGTTCCGTGCAGTAAAGTTCCAGGCGATTGATGGTATCCATAGTATCGTTTCCACCAATCAGAAAGACATATCTTATATTATACTTCTTGAGCACTTCAAGAATTTTGGGAAGATCATCATCTTTCAGCTTATGTCTGGATGAACCCAGGGCTGATGAGGGGGTGAATCTCAATTTGCGTACAATCAATTCGGGTTGCTTATCCAAATTGAAAAGTTCTTCTTTCAAAAAACCTTCAATGCCACAATTCATCCCGAAAAGAGATTCGATTCTTTCAGATTTTTTAATCTCTTCCATTACACCAGCCAGGCTGGCATTAATTACTGAAGTCGGACCTCCTGATTGCCCTATTACTGCATTAGCTTTAATCATAATTATTATTTTTGTAGAACAATACCCTACAAGGTAGTGCACTTATTTTACATAATCCCTGCTGATTGAAGAAACTATATCAATCATTTTTTCATACTGCCTCTCCATACTACTTAAAAGCTTAAATTGAGTTTTGGCTCTTTGCAGGTTATGTTCTTTACGTTTTATTTTAAAGTAATGATCCCCTTTTAAATAATCTGTAAGAAATCTTATACCAATTATATATGGAAGTAATTTGGCAGCCAGTGGCAAATATTTCAATTCAGTGTTTGTAAGGCTTACCATTTCTTTGAGATATCCCCTGGTGTATCCCTCAAACAGCTTAATGTCCATTTCAACCTTGTCCAGGTTTACCTCATCCTCTGCACCTGTGTTTGTCGCAGTTCTTATAGAATCCCCGTAATCATAATGTACAAGGCCGGGCATTACAGTGTCAAGATCAATTACACACAATCCGTTATCATTCTTGTCGAGCAATACATTATTAAACTTAGTGTCATTATGTGTGACTCTTGTAGGGATTTCTCCTTTCCCGGACAGATTAAGCAAAATTTTCATTTCATCCATCCGGGTTTCAATAAATTTAATTTCATTGCGCACATTGTTTGCCCGTTTTTCTTCATCTGCAGCAAGGGCACTAAATAGCTCATTTAGTCGGAATTCTATATTATGGAAATCTTTGATCGTTTCATTTAAGGGTTCACCTGGCAAATCAGACAGAAAATTTTGAAATTTCCCAAACATTCTCCCGGCTTCATATGCCTGGTGTGTTGTTTCAACAATATCATAAGTATTGTGATCATCAATAAACAGGTACATACGATAATAATTCCCGGTATCATCCAGGTAAAAAGTCTTACCATCTATTGTGTCAATAAGGCTTAATGTTTCCCTGTCAGGATTTGATCCGGGGATTTCCAACAATTTTTTCCGGATATGGGTAGTAACCCTCCGGATATTTTCCATTAAGCCAGGAACATCCTTAAATACATTGTGATTAATCTTTTGAAGCAGGTAATTACTGGATGATTTTTCACTGCTTACTACTTTATAGGTATCATTAATATGACCTGTTCCGTAGGGAAAAAAATCAACAAGCCTTCCTTCAGTTTGAAATTGCTTGATTATGTGTTTTAATTCCATTCTTTTTTTAATGTAAATGATAATCAGAGACATTTACAAAAATACAATTTATTTAGAATGTGCTCGAACACAATCCAGAAATTTGCTACATTTATACATTAGTAAGTCTTTCAACTTTCTACTGCAAGCCTAATAATATATGAAACAGGAAAAGTATACCATAAAAGATATTGCGAAGATGGCTCAGGTATCCAGAGGAACTGTAGACCGGGTAATTCATGGTAGAGGAACAGTTTCAAAAGAGACTTATAACAGGATAAAGCTTATTATAGATAAACTGAATTACAAACCCAATCTTATTGCCAGGGCACTAAAGAAGGGAGAAGCATATCGATTGGCAGTATTGATGCCGGATTATGAATTTGATGTGTTTTGGAAACGGCCGTTTGATGGCATTGAAAAAGCGGCTATGGATTATTCAACCATTGGAGTAAAACTTGATAAATTTCTATTCAACCCTTTAAAATCACAGGATTTCAGGGATAAAGCAAAAATAATTCTCAAAGGAAATTATCTTGGCGTTCTGATAGCTCCTGTTTTTTATAAAGAATCTAAAGATTTTTTTGAGAAGTTTATAAATCTTAACCTGCCCTATATTACTTTCAATACATTCATTGAAGATTCTCAATCAATATGTCACATCGGACAGGATCTGAAGCAAAGTGGAAAAACGGCTGCCAGTCTGTTGAGTAAGTTGGTGAAAAATACTGATGAAATATTGATTATCCATATTGAAGAGGTACTGGAAAATTCACGACATATGCAGGAAAAGGAATTGGGATTTAAACAGTATTTTAATGATAGTAGTCATTCGGCAGGACCAATTCATGTTCTTAAACTAAAAGAGATCAATAGAATTGAAGAAAAAGTACTTCAAAAACTGGAAGCTTATCCAAAGATTCAGGGCATTTTCGTGTCTACATCAAAAGCACATCACATTGCATGTATCCTGGATAAGCATAATATATTTAAATATATTGTAGGTTATGATCTGATAGAAGAAAATGTCAATTATCTGAATTCAGGGAAAATAGATTTTCTAATATATCAGAATCCTGGTTCCCAGGCTAACCAGGGCATTTCTTCACTTGTAGATTTTCTTGTGTTTAAGATGGAAATCCCGGATAAAAAACTCCTCCCGATTGAAATTATAATCAAAGAAAACATCAAAAATTACCTGCAATAGAATGCATGTTTTCTGGCCATTGTGTTCTAGAGCATTATAGGCTTCTTTTGTTTTGAGTAGAATAATAGCTATTTTTAATTACCTCATTAAAGAAAAAAAACCTGAAAATGAAAAACAACCTAAGACAAATTTCAACAATTGGTTTAATCTTATTTATTGCATTTACTGGAAACCTGAATGCCCAGGATTTCAAGATGAAGTTTGGGAAGATAGATATGGACGAACTAAAAATGACAGAATATGATAAAGACAGCAGTGCAAGTGCTGTAGTTTTAGGAGATTTTGGAGATATAGATTTTCAGTATAATAAAACGCAGGGATATTTTGAGATTATTTTCAAACGGCATACGAGGATTAAGATATTGAATAAAAGCGGATATGAATGGGCAGATCATGAAATTTCTTTGTATGACTACAATAATATCGAAGAACGGGTTGCCTCAATAAAGGGATATACTTATAACCTGGAAAATGGAAAGCAGGTTAAGGACAAGCTAACAAAAGAATCAAAGTTTG
>JAYEGO010000595.1:0-1890 GCA_034659155.1 Bacteroidota bacterium
GTAAACGGGTCGGACCACGGTAACATGCTGATATAGTGTTGAAGATGGTTAAAAAATAGGCTATATTTTCTCTTAGAGGCCACTTTTCCAAGCTAAAATCATACTTCTAAGCAAAACAAATTCTTCGTTCCTCGCACATTTTAACCAACTATTATCAGCCGCTTATTGGTTCCAGGGGCGTTAGCTTTTAAAAACAATCAAGTTGCATTTTGCTATGTTTCGACTTATTATGTAGTGTGATAGTCTCAATAAACTGTGGAGGGAACATAATGGCTACAGCAGTAAGAATATCTGACAATCTACTTAATAATGCTAGAAAATATAGCAAAATAGATCATAGATCTTTAACGGGTCAAATTGAACATTGGGCAACTTTAGGTAAGTGTGTAGAAGAGAACCCTGATTTAACCTATGATCTTATTAAGGAAATACTCATCGGCATCCAAGAATTAGATCAAAGTGAAAAAACTGAATATTCCTTTGGGTAAAATTAAATGAAAATTTATCAATCGAGAATATTCGCAAAAAAAGTAAAGAAACTAACGAAAACACAAAAAACATCACTTGATGCTGAAATAAAAACGATTATTCATGATCCTGAAATTGGAATAGAAAAGAAAGGAGATCTGCAGGGTGTTTTTGTGCATAAATTTAAAATTAAATCTTTACAATTTCTCTTATCATACCGGGTCAAAGAAAACGAATTAGAATTGATTATGCTTGGTCCTCATGAGAACTACTATAGGGATCTAAAGAACTATTTAAAATAATATGTAAACTATGTAAACAACTATGTAATGTAAACGGGTCGGACCACGGTAACATGCTGATATAGCGTTGAAGATGATAAGAAATAGGCAATATTTTCTCTTAGGGAACACTTTCCCGAGCTAAAATCATACTTCTAAACAAAACAAATTCACTTTTTATGCCGCGAGCGCACAGGCACTATATTCCAGGTTGCGTCTGGCACATTACCCACAGATGCCATAAGCAGGAGTTCCTTCTTAAATTTGAAAAAGACAGAACACGATGGTGTCACTGGCTTTTTGAGGCAAAGAAAAGATACGGCCTGTGTGTACTTAATTATATCGCTACCTCAAATCACGTCCACTTGCTGGTTGTTGACAGTAAGGAAGGTGTCATCCCCAAGAGTCTTCAGTTGATAGCAGGCAGGACTGCCCAGGAATTCAATATTCGAAAAAAAAGGAAAGGTGCGTTCTGGGAGGACAGGTACCATGCCACTGCTGTCCAGACAGACGAACATCTGGCAAAATGTATGGTCTATATAGATCTCAACATGGTTAGAGCCGGAGTTGTACAACACCCTTCCGAGTATACTGCTAGCGGATACAATGAAATCCAGAACCCACCAAAACGGTATTCAATAATCAACAGGAAAACTCTGTTGGAACTTTTTACTATTCACGACGAAAATCGTTTTCAGTCTGAGCACCATGGCTGGGTGGAAACCGAATTGAAAAATAACGTGAATAAACGAAACATTCTTTGGAGTGAGTCGGTTGCTGTTGGCTGTGAAAGCTTTATCAAAGATATCCATCAACAACTGGCCTGGAGAGCAAAAGGGCGCTCAATTATTTCCAACGCCGATGATGAAAGCATTGCCCTGAAAGAACCTCAAACGTCTTATAATACGCTTTTCGCCGACAAAAAGACCATTCTAAGGCAGGATAACACTTACATTTTGCAAATTAAATACGATAGTTCAGGTTGTTAGCGTGGTCCGACCCGGTTCGGTTGGTATTACTGGCAAACCTATATCTCCATCTACTCGATAGAATATGGGTGCGCCGGAATCTGACGCAACGATACGGTGCTCATCTTGTGAGGTATGCCGATGATTTTGTGATACTCTGCAAAGGCAGGGTG
>JAYEGO010000596.1:0-1888 GCA_034659155.1 Bacteroidota bacterium
CACAACTTCTATGGGAATGTATGGTTATGGTGGATATTATGGTTATGGGCCACGTTATGGTTGGGGCCCGGGATATGGGATGGGAAATTCTACAACCACTTACAATGAATACAATTACACGGTAGGTACCCTGATTATAGACATTTATGATGCAAAGGCGGAACAGTTAATATGGGAATCTGTGGGTTCAAAAACCATAACCCAGGATCAGGACAGTGCGGCTAAAGAACAAAATATCAAAAAAACAGCCAATCAAATGATGTATAAATACCCGGTGAAGCCTGTAAAGACAAAATAATATTTAATATTTTCAAAAATTTGAAAACCCCTGATGATTTCATCCGGGGTTTTTTAGTATTCGTCAGACCACTCAAAGTGGTCAGACGAATAATTAGTTAACGGTATTTCATAATATTATAAATTACTCCAACTCATCAAATAATTTGTGATATTCAATCTGACCACTGGCATTCTTTAGAAATCCGCTTTTCAATTCCTTGATCATAAAAGCCTCATCAGGAACTTCATAAGAGCAGGTAATATTAAAGTTTATGGATGGTTTAAATCCGAATCTGGGATAATATTCAGGATGACCTAAAACAGCTACAGCTCTAGACCCATTTTGAACACAGAGCTTTAGTCCTTGTTTTACCAACTCCGAGCCAATACTTTGCCCCTGATACTCAGGCAATACAGCCATTGGGGCCAGTGCCATAATTTCAATCCTGGAATTTTTTGATACTATATGCGCCTGTGAAAATAAAATATGACCCACAAGCTTATCACCAAGTTCTGAAACCAATGAAATTAATGGAATACCTGATTTTCGTAATTTTTTCACAAGCACAGCTTCGACATTTGTTTCAAAAGCCTTGCAGTTTATTTCATAAACCGCAGAAAAGTCCGCTTCTTTTTCAGTCCTGATAATTATATTTTTCACTCGTTATGACCTTTCATTTCTCCTCTCCAACCAAGGATAGCAGATGGCAGTATATGAGCAAAATACAATAAGCCTGCTGCAATTACAACATCAATGGGCCCTTTTTCAATCACAGCAACGGCATAAATAATCAGTAATGTAACTATGGTAAATACACTATAGGATACTTTCAATGAATCAGAAATCAATTGCATCTCTCTTTCATCAAGTTTTTCAGTCTTTTTATGTGATAGGCTCCACAAACCTGTCTGCCAATAAGCCTTATAAAAAGTAACCAGTACAGCAATTACGAGTAAAATTTCAAGGCCCGCCAGCCAAATTCTATTCTCAGCAAATTTCAGCAATTCAAACAATACCACTATAGCAAATATGCTAACAGCATTGAAGATAATCAATAATTTAACCCAATTCGCAGAAGTTGATTTTTCCATGATTCTATTTTTATTTGTTTTTTCTATTTAATAATTCTTCGCTCAATGCCTTTAAGGGGCTGATTGAAAAAATGAAGGGTATGGGTAGTTCAAAAACCTCACTTATTCGAAAAGCAAGGTCCAGGCTTGGATTGTATTCCTCTCGTTCAAGGTAACCTATGGTTTGAAAATTTACACCAATTTTATCGGCAAGCTCCTGGCGACTCATCCGGCGTTCCTGCCTTAATACAGCAATCCTGTTAAAGATTTTTCTTGATTTCATGTTGTAAATATATGCTTTTTATTGTATATATACAATGTTTTGTGATATTTATTATACCTACTAATTTTTTTATAAGAATTTTTCTGTCTTATCCGCCTTAAAGCAAAACTCCCATTACTACGTAGTATACTACGTCCTTGTATTCGCAAGTCTTTTTAAATATAATCACTAAATAGCTTTGTGTCAATTATTTAAATAGCTGTATTTAGCTTATGATATCACATAAATAAGTGTAAATAAAAAAGGTACTGCCAA
>JAYEGO010000597.1:0-26072 GCA_034659155.1 Bacteroidota bacterium
GTTTTCCTTTATTTACCTTGCTGCCATAAACAAGCTGGTAGATATAGGTACCTGAAGGCAATTGAGATGTGTTTATTGATATTTCCTGTTTACCCGGCACCGCTTTATCGGCTATGATAGATATAAATTTCCCTGACAGGTCATAAAGCTTCACCGAAACAGGACCAGTAGCATCCTGCGGCAAAGTAAATCTCACCCTGGCAAAATCTGTTGCCGGATTTGGATATACAGATACATTATATTCATCAGTTAGTTCGCGCTTAATGGAGGCTATAATATCCAATCCCCTGATTTCATAACAGGCTATCCCGTTTGTTGGTGCACAAATAAAAATTTGCAGGGAATCATCAATTACGCCAAATTCAATAGCCCCCTCTCCATAAGCATTATCATATTTTGTTCCGAAGGTTGGAGTAAATCCAATGATATCAGCATCTGTTACGTTTTCACCATGTTTAGAAATTTCAAATACAAATGCACTCTGGTCTCCGCTAAACATACCCATGTATTGCTTTCCGCCAAACTCAATTATTCGGCCTGCAATCAGCGAGGAGGGCATATTTCCCGCTGTAATAGCAACCTGGGTTAAGTTAGTACCATCTGTATTAAAAAGTGTGGGCATAAAGCCTTTACCGCTTACATAGATCCAGTCGCTTTTACCAGGGACCGGTGCAACTGTAGGTGATGTTCCTGCACTTGCAATATCCTGCATTGTGATAAATGTAGGCTCAGCATCAACAACCCCGGCTGTAACTTTCCATCGAAGTATTTTGGTACTTTCACCGGGAACTGCATATATGTATGCTTCGGTAGTCCAATCTCCGGTTACCGTAAATTTATCACCCAGCCTGTATCCTCCTTCATCATAATCGATAATCATAGCGGGTTCACCCTGTTCCCAGTCCCATCGATATACACGAAATGCTTTTATCAGTTCGTATTCACCAATAGTAATGGGTGGCCCGGAAGCGAGGGTCATATTGCAGGCAAATATACTTCCATCCACAGTAGTAGTTACGTTATTCATAGGATATCCTCCGCCATAATTTTCATTAGCTGAAGTTATGCCTTGAGTTAACAATTGTGAAACGCCAAAAGCAGGAGCCTCTCCTGTTTTTGGGTCAAGAACATACACATGAGGTTGGGGAGTATCAATTACCTCATCACCATCAGTGTCTTCGGCATGCCTGCTTGAGACATATACATGTCCGGAATAAGCACTATATACAATTCCTCTTTCACTGGCTGCAAAAGAGGGATCCCCTATGGCAACTTCACTACCGTCTGTAAACCATGCAGGTGCCAGACCATTATCATGTGTCCTCACCCATACACTGTCAAAAGTTACCTGTGAAAAAGAGAAGTCTGCAATAAGTGAAAATAAAATAATAAGGAGTAAAAGTTTTTTCATAGTTTGAGTTTTAATGAGTTAATAAAATGATTTTTGTTTTTCAATTTTGTATTTTGGTATTACCAATTATAAATAAACTGGCAAAAGCTCCTGTATGAAAGAAGCTTTCGTGATAATATAAAATAAGTATCTTATTGATTAACATCAAGAATGAAATGCGCTTATAGTGTACTATTAGTGATTTCATGGTGTGAATTCTTTAACAAACATACAGTATTTTAATAAACATTCAAAATAAAATACTTGTTATATAACATATTTTTGTAACATGAATGATGTATTACATGTTTCCCTATAATGCTTTATTACAATAAAACCATACTTAAATTATTGTGTCAACTCATTTAATTATGCAGTTGATTTCATTAGGGCTAATAAATTTACAATAGATATTTAGATGAACCAACTTTTTTAGTTCAAAAATCCAGACATTTATAGAATAGGATGGAAAAAACCATACAGAGCTGTATCAGTTCTAAAATAACAGAAAGATTCTGCTGTTAATTATTTCACACTTAAAAGAACATCAAACAGGTCTGTAGTATCTGGCTTAAAAGAGGGTTAATAATTCCCTGACCACATGAAACAGGGCTACTTTGGACTATTCATAATTTACCCCTACCTACAGTTAACCCGCTTACAATAAGATTTGCTCGGGAAACAGGAAAGTATAATATTAATTCAAGTCTAAGAATCTATCATCGATTTATACTGGCTGGAATCCAGTAAATCACTCAAATCTGCATCGTCCAGTTTAATTTTTATCAACCATCCTTCACCATAAGGGTCACTATTGATAATTTCTGGTTCATCTTCCAGTTTAGCATTAAACTCAAGAACTTTTCCTGAGACAGGCATAAACAGATCCGACACTGTTTTTACCGCTTCAATGGTTCCAAACACATCTCCTTTCTCCAGCTCTTCCCCTTCTGTTTCAACTTCCACAAAAACCACATCTCCTAACTCTCCCTGCGCAGAATCAGAAACTCCTATAAAAGCTTCATCACCATCTAAACGCAGCCATTCATGATTCTTGGTGTATTTAAGGTTCTCAGGTACATTCATGATAAATTATTTTAAGGTTAGTGATATGAATATTAAATGTTCATCAAAAATAAAAAGAAATGTCTTTCAATAAAAAAATAAATGCAAAAAAACCATCTGTTTATAAACATTTGTTCTGGTATTTAATTACAAATTTCAAACTGTCTTACCCTGATATATGTCTACAGGTTTAACATTCTGCCATGCGAAAAGATTGTCATCGCGAGTGCCTTGCCTGCCGGCAGGCAGGAAACGAAGCGATCTCCACGAATCCACTTATCTTTCTCTGTCGCCCTGTCGCTCCCTCTCCACGTTAGCTCTTCTTCTCTACTGCACCAGCGTAAACCTCAGGGTAAATCCAAATTTGGTATTGTAGGTTGGAAATGTTCGTGCTACAAAAGGCTTGTTTACAATCCGGTCATAAAACAACCTCAGGTTAAAACGATCACTCAGCACATAATCGGCTGTAAATTTGAGTGTGAATATTTTCTGACCGGCTGTTGGCTCATTGGTTTCTTCAACAATTTTTCTCATGATGGTTTTATTGTCCCTGATAGAAAAATCCGCCCTGAGATTCAGATCACTTTTCAATTCTTTCTGCCGGCCTCCGGTTTTCAACATAAACTGAACTTCATCAAACCTGTAGCCTGTTCCGATCACAATTTCATCATTTGTGATTTGAGTAAGCTGATTATTAGCAAGGCTTAAGGAAAGATTCCTGGATTTCTTTATCTCCATCCGGGTACTGATCCCATTTTTCCATACCATATCAACATTGATTAAAGGACTGAATTGTTCATTAAGAGAAACTGTGGCAATACTATGCTCCGGTAAAAAATTGTAGTCAAGATCACGAATATCCTCTCCATCAATAAAGTTAAGGTTTGTTCGGTAAGCACCGATATCATAGCTTGACCTGTAAACATGCGAAATAGTTATTGACCGAAAAAATCTCTTTACAAATTCGGACCTGTTTAATCCATCAAATGTAATTCTCCAGTTTGGCAATATGCTGAGAAGGGAGGGAAAAATATTGAGTTCAATTTTTTCCGGATCCCTACGGGCATAAGCAGCCAAAAAGGCGGGAACCAGTACTTCTTGTGAAGTAACATCATACCCATTCTTATAATCTCCCTCTATGGGTAAACCGGTTTCAGGATCAATATCAGGATTATATCCAGGATCAATTGCCTGTCTCTCCCTGGCCAGTCTTTCTGAAATTACCTTGGTATATTCCATGAATATATCGAAGTTTTCTGACCCGTAATTATTTTTTGCACTAACTTTTTCAAATGCGGTAGGCAGGGTTACATAAGACATACTGAAGTTCCCTGAATAAATAGGATTTCGTATGCTATCCGGGAAATTCCCGTTTGCATCAGCAAGATAGTAGGCACTGTAATTACTTGCAAACCTCCTGTTTGCAGTTAAATCTATACGTATCCCCCGTAGTGGTTCAATGGTGCTTCGAAGATTAAAATTCTCATTATGAGTCATCATATAGGCATTATTCAGAATTGTATCGCTGGTAATCCAGTTATTCCGAATTGCCTTTTCAGGGAAGTTTTTATCCTGGTACCCCAAAATAAAGGGCCAGCCCGGAGCCATTTCTCCATTTACATCATTCAAGCCCATAAATTCCGTTTTTGGATTATAGCCTGGCATAAAGGTTCCCTGATTCTGCGAATAGGAAACTGAGATATTACGTATTCCCATTAATACTCTGGTAGAGACTTCCTCAACCATTATCAGGGGATTATTCTTTCGTTCTTTCCTCCCTTCTACAATCAGGGTTAAATTCTTATTATCTTCTTCTGCCGTATAGGTTATTCTTCTTTCATTATCAATTTTAAAACTTCCCTTTATCTCTACATCATTTTCATCAAGAACTCTTACGCTAACATCTTCAGTCAGTAATTTGTGATAGATTGCCTTTGGCTCATTCGCTTTTAAATTCAGCTTTTCTCTTTTATAACTTACATCCTTATATCTCTTTTCATCCTGTTGTCCCAGCTTTCCGCTTTGACTTTTTTGATTTATTTTTCTTAAATATCCAAGTTTATTGTACAGGTTTACGAAATTCATTTGTCCGTTCAACTGGGCTGTATTTGAATTTGAAATTGTATTCCCCAGATTAATATTTACTGAATCAGGAAATTGCGGTCCAACATACCAGTCATAGCCTCCACTATAGCGAGCAGTTAAAGTAACCCAATTTAAAAATGGCAGTTTGTTAATAGGCACTGTGAAAGAAGCATTGAATTTATGATAATAATGAGTTGTCCGGCCAAAGTTTCTAAGATTTACCATTACAGAATCTCTCCACTCATCATAGTCATTAGCATATCTTTCTTTATCAACTCCGCCAATAGGCTCATCAATTCTTGCAATATTTCCGGCCGTAAAATCAAATTTCAATGCACGGGTAAGGTCCCATTTAACATCGTAGTATCGGTTCCAGAAAAAATCTTTACGAAAAGTTGGGTCAATTTTCAGATGTGGATTATTGATATTCCTGGTTTTAACTTCGTTATATCGCCTGTTCAAATCAGTACGGAAAGAAAAATAATTTGGATAGGGATAGAAATTAATATCTTTAATAAGCCTGAGAGATTGTGATCGTAAGGCATTTGATTTTTGAAAAGGAGCCAAATTCTTAGGTCTTGTGTTAAAAATATAGGAAAATCCCCCCCGATAGTTTTTCTCCAGATCAATCTCAGTATTTACATTTCTTGATTCAATTTCGTTATAAGAATAGTTAAACGATAAATTTGCAAGATCATAAAACCTGGGTTTATCTCCCCGAATACCAAAATTCACGTTCGTAAAATTCAGACTCTTCCTCTTGGTGTAATCCTGTGAGAAGTGCTTTATAGAATCTTTTTCAGTTTTTGTTTCTGCATTCTCAAGAGCATATTCTAATGGTATATCAGGCTCCAGGGGATTGTACTCAGGACTGACAATGCTCTCTGAATAGCCCATGTATACAGGGATATGTACATTTGCCTTCTCCGGGAAAAATTTTCCAAGTTCCAGGTTCGATGATAAATCATATTCCAACACTTCTTCAATACTTCGCTCACTTACTTTTTTCTCTATACTTCCGAATCCGGGCTTAATAGTTAATCCTGCCACATCAATAGAGCCAAAATCGGCCAGCTGTGCCTGCAGACGTGCATTTGCTGCCCAACCACTCTCTCGGTCAAAGTCTGTAAGCCTTAATTCATTTACCCAAATCTCTCCTGATTTGGGTGCTCCGTCATCGTTAAGGTCATTCGGATCCTGAAGTGGGTTTCGCACACCCATCATAATGGTTCTTACATTACTTAGTGTTGGGTTTCCTGAGATGCTAAGTTTGCGATCGTCTTTATATATTGAGAATTTATCACCCGGGCTTATTCCTGATCCTGCTCTTCTCATAGCTTCATTCCTGGCCTGCTTCAAGTCAAGGAACTGTTCCAGGCTTATTACAATCTGATTCTCTTCTGGCCAGACAATTTTTCTGTCTGATTCTGAATCATCATTATATCTCCCGGGAGGAGTAACTTTAAGAGGTATTTCATATTCATAGTAATTATCCTTGTAATCTGTCCCCAAACGAATAAAAACCGATAATTCATCATCAAGCAGGTTGTTATTGGTCAAGGCTTCTCCATGCACCTCAAGCCTCAGTTTTTTATACTTTCTAAAATCCAGGGATAAATTTTTAAAGGCAGCTCTGGCATCTCCATCCTCAAGATCTTCAACATACAGCACCATTGCTTGTTCATTAAGCTGTTGAAGTTGAGGATTATTAGGATCAATTTCACGATCAAATCCTGGAGGAAGAACATAGTTCACAGGTTCTTTGCTGGCATTCTCTTCAATATTCACGGCTGCAATCTCAAAAATGCCCCCTCCAGGTTGAGGTGTAGTAAGTCTTTCTCCTCCACTCATCAAAGAAAAATCATATTTTCTCCACTCCCCGCGAACAAGTTCCAGTTCTGCAAAACGTAATACTACAGGTTTACGAAAATCCCTCAGAAAAATCCTCATAAAACGTATAGACCTGAAATCCTGTATAGCTCCAACTTTCTCATAAATGGAAAGTGGAATCTTAAACTGGTACCATTTAACTGTTGATTGCTGTCCATTAGCAAGGGTAACTGTAGAACTTACAATATCGGTAATATAATTACTTCCTACATTCATGTTATTTGGTCTGAGGGGTACCTTATATTGGAAATAGCTCTCAGTTTCAGACAATGTATTATCCCGGTTGATATCTTCTACATCAGGCAGGGTTGAACCTGTGGTAGGATAAGGTTCATCAGATTGTTCTGCTGTTGGTGAGTTTCCATCAAGGCCGTTATATGCCTTATAACGATCCAGAATTCCAACCCGGTCCCTGTCGTAATCAGACCCACGGTAATAATGGAAGTTGTCACTTGAAGGATCCTGGCTCATTTTATTCCATTCCCCGGGATTAACAATATTTTGAAGTGAATCAAGATAATCCTCAAAGAAACTAGCTTCATCTATATCCCTAAGTCCGTCCAGTCCAATATCCTGATAAATTCTTGATTCAATATCATTGTCAAATGCATTGACCAGGGATTGCTTCACAGGAACTCTTCCCCAGGCTGTTGAATCTACATCACGAATCTCCGGAGAAGTTGGAAGTCCATTTTCAAAACTTTTGCGTGAATCGTTTAAGATATCTTCAGATATATTTCCAAGATTAAAGTACAATTCTCCTCCCTGATGTGTGGGATCTTCCACAAATGGATCCATCAGCCAAAATTGAATAAACTGGATATTGGCTGCTTCAAAATCATTGGTTTGAACTTCTCTCATTATTCCTCCCCAACGTGCTTCAGGATCTATTAGTTTTCCATCATTGTCAATCCCGGAAGAATACATATTAGGTTCAACATCATAATTATACGGACCTTTCTCTTCCGGATAATATGCCAGGTTCAGAACTGCTATGTTAGTTGGTATTCCACTGGGACTTTCTTTATTGGGCCATATTTCTTTTTCAAATATTTCACGTACAAAGTGACTCGATTGTTCCTCAGGGTCATTCTTAATATGATCGGGAGTAGTTGCGTTGTTTCTGAGGAAAAGAGGATCGATAAAATACCAGGCTAACTTAGCCCTGTTATAACCAGATGCCAGGTTATTATGAGTTTCAGCTTCGGGGAAAAGATCATATTGACCCGAGGGGAGGCTGGAAAGAACCCAGGCATTTAATGATTTCATGTCAATAGATGTTATACTCCCCTCAAAATCATCAATATAAGAGGTTCCGGCTCTACCAACAGCTTTAGAATGACCCGGAATCAATTGAGCAAATTCCCCAGTAAAACGAATGCTTGAGGGTGCTTTTGTTTGTATCAATGGTAACCAGTCTACCATATTGGTAAGAAGCTGCGAATTAGTTTCAAAAGATGTATTTAAACCCCATATTGTATTTGACATGGGTTCTTCCCCAACATTTATCTTCTGTGTGAGAGGCCTCTCGGTAAGATTCATTACTGTTGCACCAACATTAAACTTGTCATTGATTTTGTAATCCAGATGGGTTCCCAGCAGAGTCTTTGTCTGAATGGCAAACAACTGGTTACTTTCAAGAGAAACCCTGATAGGTGTCTGTGACTCAAGTAAACCCGGATTAATAATTCTTACGCGCCCAAGATTATAATCCACAGTATAGTCAACATTCTCAGTTAACTGTATGCCCCCGGCAGTAACTTTTACAGATCCCTGGGGTACATTTAAAGCATTCAGAGAAATATCTGAACTACTTGAAGAAGAAAATGTTCCACCAAGAAGAAATTTGTTCTTTTCTGAGATCTGCTCTGCTTTTACTTTTGTAGAATCATATAATTCTTCAAATACATACCTGTCGGCAATTGCATCATCTCCAATTTTAGCTCTTAGATAACTCCCAAAAGGCTCCAATACCGGGAAAATAATACGCCCATTGGATGGATTGATGGTAATCCCCGGCATAAAGTCAAACATTCCATCTTTGTTCTGCTCCAGTTGAGAATCCAGGTTATCAAGATTCATAACCTGAAGAAGAATCTCATTGGCAATATTGCCTTCAGTTATATAATTAATTGCATTTCCTGTTTTATCATCCAGGTACAAAACATGTAGCTGAAAATCATTTTTCTCAACCTGATAAGCACCAATGGAATAAACATTCTTCATCATCAGGTCCCATGTTGGCAGCTTGGGAGTTGGGCTCGTTCCCTTCAATAATTTCATTATTAAAGTGTTTGGGGCAGACACTCCGTCTGTTGACAACTCTCCTACTGTAAAAACCTCACCATTCAATGTATATTCATATGCCACAGCCAATACTACATCAGCATTTAAAGCAGAGCTCAGGGAAATATAACCCAGTTGGCGGTTCAGGGTATATTCCCGCTCTGTCAATTTCCTTGCATTTTCAACTTTCTCAAAATCCTGCCCAATCAGAAAACCTGGTTCTAATGGTGCAAGAGTACTGGTTATTGAGTTGATATCCCGAATTCCCGAGTAAGTTGTACTTAGAGATTGATATTGTCCGTTCAGGTCATTATATGGTACAACTCCGGGAGCATTTTGTTGAAATTCAGGCACAGTATTATATATATTCGCCGAACTTTCAGCCAGGTCTAAAAAAGCAGCAATATTCCTGGATTCTTCGAAATTACTTGATTGGTTAGTAACCCAAACCTCAATTCTTTCAATATTGATCCCGGTGTTTATAACCGGAAGGTTCTGTAATGCACGATCATAATTATCCCTGAAATAATGTGAAAGGAAAAAATGCCTGTTGGCTTCATAATCTACCGCTAAGACTTCATATTCTTCAATCTGAGCCCCTCCTTTCACTTCAATAACAGAAGTTTCTCCTTTTTGCTGTGAAAAAACTGTAGAGACTGATAACTTGCCAAATTGCAAATCTGTTTTCAGTCCAAACAAACTCTGACTCCCTGTAATCAATGTTCCAGAAAGTGGAAAGTTTATATTTCCGGCTTCAATCTTCTTGATAATTTCATCCTCTTTCCCGGCATATTCAAGTTTTGTTTGATTTTCAAAATCAAAGGTAGCTTCGGTATTATAATTAACTCCCAGCTTAACTTTATCTCCAATTGTTCCACTTACATTCATTTGAATTTTTTCCTGAAAGTCGAAAGTGGTTACCTTTCTCAGTTTTTCGGAAAGAGATGGATTGTCAATTCTGGAAATATTAACTCCAAAAATAAGCTCAGCTGAGCCCTGCGGTACAATGTTTATTACGTTGCTTCCAAACACCTTGTCAAATCCTTCTCCTCCAACTCTGATTTGGGGGATAAGCGAAGACATGAAATCTCCTGCATTCCCTGTTGCTCTCTGTTTCCAGTAGGCCCTCATCTCCTGGTCAAATTCCCATCTTTTAAACTCTTCCAGGGACATAGTCACCGGGGTACGATAATTCTTATCACCTATCTTTTCAAAAATTGTATATTCATTGGTCTCAGGATTATAAACAATATCCCTGGTAATATTAGATGGATTTCGTAAATACAAAGCCGATTCAGATTCTTTCTGAAAAGGATTTCCCGATTCATCTTGAAAGGGATATCTTAAATCGGGTTTTTTGGTTATAGTGGTATCCTGAAAGACAAAAGACTCATTGAATACAGAAAGAATCAAATTACTACTGCTGGCATAAATAGTTGAATTGGCTAAAATCAGCCAACAGGATATAAAGGCAGTATTAAACAAAAAATATTTTGTTGTCCTGGTCAACTCACTAGGGCTAAAATAATTACAATCTTTTGAGTGCTTCTCTTATCAGGTCTTCTACCGCAATTCCCGGATTCTCTGAAATCAATTTGTCCAAGACCTTTGCAGCCAATGATTTGGAAAAACCTAATGTTGCTAAAGCAGATAACGATTCTTCCCTGTTTCTATTGCTTGAAAGACCAACAAAATCGCCCCCATCGGAGGTTTTAGCAAGCTTGTCACGCAAATCCACTATAAGTCTTTGTGCTGTTTTAGCTCCAATACCTTTTATGCCCTTAAGTACATGAACGTTATCAGAGATAATTGCAGTCCTGGTTTCATCCGGACTCAATGCTGACAAGATCATTCGTCCCGTATTTGCACCAATCCCTGATACAGAAATAAGCAGCCGGAATATTTCACGCTCCTGGATAGTTGAAAAACCATACAGCAGATGAGCATCTTCCCGGATAATCTGATGAATGTATAGATTTGCTTCTTCAGATTCTGTTAAATTGGAATATGTAAACAATGAAATATGGATAAAGTAACCAATACTTGGGGTATTTAGTACCAGTGAAGTTGGGCTAAGTTGCTGAACATTACCTCGAATAAATTCATACATAATCTTTAATATTAGTAGATACTAAAGTAAGAAAATTGTGCGATATAGAAACTGCCTGATTGCAAACAAAAAAAAGAGTTTCTTGTTAAAGAAACCCTTTTTACAATTCAATAAAAAATTGTTTTATAAACTCATATGGTTTATTTAATCACAGCTTTCATCTGCACGGCATTGTGAATCAATAACAGCAATTGCTGTCATATCAATAATTTCCCGCACTGAACTTTCTCTTTGTATAATATGAACTGGGTGGTTCATACCAAGCAGTATTGGACCAACTGCCTCGGCTCCACCAATTTGTTGCATGATTTTATATGCGGTATTTCCGGAATTCAGATCAGGGAAAATTAAGGTATTCACATCTATTCCTTTTAATACAGAAAATGGGAAAACCTTATCGCGCAGTTCCTTATTAAGTGCGAAATTTGCCTGCATTTCGCCATCTACTATTACCTCAGGGTACTCTGTATGAAGGATCTCCACTGCTTTCTTCACAATTCTCGGGCTTTGCTCGCGGGATGCACCGAAATTTGAAAATGAAACCATTGCAATTTTTGGTTCAATTCCAAATCTTTTGATCTGATGTGCAGCCAACAATGTGGTATTCACAAGAGTTTGAGCATCCGGATCAACATTCATTGTAGTGTCTGCAAAAAATACCGGACCTCTTTTTGTTAACACCATATACATTCCTGCAATATGTTTTTCTTTCGCAGCTCCAACAATTTCTAATGCAGGACGGATGGCCTCTGAATATTTTCTTGTCATCCCGGCGACAAATGCATCTGCCTCCCCCTTCTCCACCATCATAACACCAAAATAATCTCTGTGCTTCATTTTTTCTCTTGATGAGCTGTATCCAATACCTTTTCTTTGTCGTCTTTCATGATAAATCCGGGCATATTCCTTTCTTCTTTGATCTTCTTCAGCGCTTGAAGGATCAATAATTACAGCCTCATCCATATCCAGTCCATTATCCTTTATCATCTTGTTAATCTTAGCTTTGCGCCCCAATAAGATTGGTTTTGCTATTCCTTCATAAATAACACTTTGAGCCGCTTTCAGGATAGTTAAGTCTTCTGCTTCAGAGAATACAATCTTTTTAGGATCCTGTTTTGCTTTAAGCCGTATGGATTTCAAAATCTTTGTATCGTAACCCAATCTTTTGTTTAGATCTTCAGCATATGCATCCCAGTCTGTAATGGCTTGCTTTGCAACTCCGGAATCCATTGCAGCTTTGGCTACTGCAGAAGAAACCCGGACAATAAGACGCTGATCCATGGGCTTTGGAATAATATAATCTTTACCAAAAACAAGGTTTTTGACATTATAAGCCTTATTTACATAATCCGGAACAGGTTCCTTAGCAAGGTCTGCCAGGGCCTTAACGGCTGCAATCTTCATCTCTTCGTTTATCTTTGTGGCCTGAACATCTAAAGCTCCCCTGAAAATAAACGGGAATCCAAGAACATTGTTAATCTGGTTTGGATAATCAGATCTCCCTGTTGCAAAAATTAAATCATCCCTTGTAGACATTGCATCTTCAAAGGTAATTTCAGGATCAGGATTTGCCATTGCAAAAACAATAGGATCAGGAGCCATTGAAGCAAGCATATCTTTCTTAATCATTCCTCCAACAGATAAGCCAAGACATAGATCTGCATCTTTCATTGCATCAGCCAGTGTATCAAGATTTCGTTTGGTTATGAACTTCTTTTTAATTTCGTTTAAGTCTTTTCTTTTGGAATTAATTACACCTTTACTATCTACCATCACAATATTCTCAGGTTTCACTCCCATAGAAATATAAAGAAGAGTACATGAAACAGCTGCTGCTCCGGCGCCACTCACAACCATTTTCAAATCTTCAATTTTCTTACCGTTTATTTCCAGGGCATTGAGCAAGCCAGCAGCTGAAATTATTGCAGTTCCGTGCTGGTCATCATGAAATACTGGAATATCAAGCATTTCTTTCAATTTAGTTTCAATCTCAAAGCATTCAGGAGCCTTGATATCTTCCAGGTTTATACCTCCAAAAGTAGGGGCAATTTGTCTAACAAATTCAATAATTTTTGTCGGATCTTTTTCATCTACCTCAATGTCAAAAACATCAACATCAGCAAATACCTTGAACAACAATCCCTTCCCTTCCATTACAGGCTTCCCCCCTAAAGGGCCAATATCTCCAAGTCCAAGGACAGCTGTTCCGTTTGAAATAACAGCAACCAGGTTTCCTTTTGCCGTATATTTATAAGCATCGTGAGGATTTTTTTCAATTTCCAGACAGGGAACAGCAACACCCGGTGTATAAGCCAGAGACAAATCATACTGTGTCTGGTAAGGCTTGGTTGGAATAACTTCAATTTTCCCTGGACGCCCTGTAGAATGGTACTCAAGGGCTGACTTCTTCATAATTTTTGACATGATTTTCAAGAGTTTAGTGAGATAGGATAAAATTACGAATAATTCAGTCCTTCAAAAGCGATAAATCTCATATAATTATCCCTTTTTGTTATGTTTTACAACAGAAGAATAAGGTGAGCAGAGAGTGAAATAGGCACATAGGTCAAAGAGTAAATGAACTTCCAACATCGGACTTCCAACTTTGAACTTCCAATAGTCAATTTAGGCTTATTGATAAGATGGTATTATTTAAAAGCAAAAAATGAATCGATCTTCATTTGAGCGTTGGATGTTGAAATCTTCAATATTCAACCCGCATTGTCCTCCAAAGCTACAGCGTAGGAGAGGAACATTCCTGAACAATCTTAAACTTTCTTGAACTTTCTTGAACTCTTAACCTTCCCGCTTTATCATTATGAATTCGACCTGTCGTGATTCTTTTTCTGAACCTGAAGCGGGTCAGCTGTTAATTCCCTATACTGTTTCCTTTGCTTAAAAATGTCAATAGCCAGATAAAGAGCGTTACGAAAAGAAGTCTCAGAAGCAATCCCCTGCCCTGCAATATCAAAAGCCGTTCCATGTACAGGAGATGTTCTTATTATTGGTAAACCTGCCGTGTAGTTTACTCCATTTGAGAAACCCATGGTTTTAAACGGGCTTAATCCCTGGTCATGATACATGGCAAGTACAGCATCAAACTTTAAATGATTATAGGATCCGAAAAATCCATCTGCCGGAAAAGTCCCCATTGCCATTATACCTTCTTTTCTGGCCTCCTGAATGGCAGGCTCAATAATTTCCTTTTCCTCAAGCCCCAGAAGTCCATCATCTCCTGCATGAGGGTTTAGTCCTAAAACCGCAATATTTGGCTTGTTCAATCCAAAATCTACCACCAGGCTTTCATGCATACTTCTCAGTTTTGAAAGAACACTTTCAAAACTTATGAGTTCAGCCACCCTGGATAACGGGACATGTACTGTAACCAGTCCTACCTTGAATTGCTCATGAACCATAAGCATTAAGGCACCTGAGTCAGATGGGAATTCTGATTCAAAGTAGTCGGTATGCCCCGGAAAATTAAATTCTTCTGACTGAATATTGTTTTTATTTATTGACCCGGTTACCAAAACATCAATGAAACCATCCTTCATATCCTTGACGGCCCTTTTTAAGCTTGCAACAGAGGCTTCGCCTGCTATCTCTGTTCTTTTTCCCAGTTCAACCCGAACCTGATCATCCACGCAATTCAGAATATTGGGGCGTTTTGAGTTTGCTTCTCCAGGAAATTTAATATTATTGAAACTGAAATTGTCAATATTCAGAGCTTTTTTATGATAGGCAGCAACTTTTGGGGATCCATATACAATTGTAGAACAAAAATCATGGATACGATTATCCATCAGGGTTTTAATAATTACCTCATAACTTATTCCGTTAATGTCTCCATGCGTAATCCCAAGCTTAATCTTATCCGTATTCATATGTTTAATTATTCTTCTTTAGTAATGTTTTACAAAATCAAACAGCAGCCTGACTCCATAACCGGTCCCTCCTTTTCCCCTGTATCCATATTCTTTCTTTACAAATGCTGAACCGGCAATATCCAAATGGATATATGGATAATTGCTTGTAAAATGCTCAAGAAATTTACCGGCAGTGATAGCCCCGGCATCCCGGCCTCCAATATTTTTTAAATCTGCAATATTCGATTTTAACAAGTCATTATACTCATCCCAAAATGGAAATTCAACAATTCTTTCTGAAACTTTTTCGCCACTTTTTTGTAAAGTCTCGAATTTTTTTCCCGAAGCATTTCCCATACCTACAATGCCATATTTCCCGATTGCTATGGCAGCAGCACCGGTAAGGGTTGCAACATCAACCACTAGTTCCGGTTTATAATGCTGTGCATAATTTAATGCTTCAGCCAGGATCATCCTTCCTTCTGCATCTGTATTCAGTACTTCTACAGTTAAGCCGTTACCCATTACCACAACATCTCCGGGGACATATGCATTTCCATCCGGACGATTATCTGTTGCAGGAACCAGCCCAATTACATGAACGGGGAGCCTGGATTTAGCTATTGAATATATAGCCCCTACTATTGCTGCAGCTCCTCCCATGTCAGATTTCATATAGTCCATACTGTCCTTTGTGGGCTTTAAACTAAGTCCCCCCGTATCATAAACCACCCCTTTCCCTATAAGAACCAGTGGTTTTTTGTTTTGATACTTACTGGGTTTCCACTCCAGGATAGTAAAGGTAGGCGGATCAATACTTCCCTTATTCACTGCCAGTAGACCACCCATCTTCAATGCTTCAATCTTCTTTTTATGAAAAACTTCAACTTTAAAACCTGCTTCTTTACCCAGCTTCTGAATTTCTTCCGAGAACCTAACTGCAGTCAACTCAGAGAGAGGTTCATTAACCAGGGTTCGGGCGTAAAAAACACCCTCTATAAGACTTTGCAATTGCTCAATCTGTACAGCATTAAGGGATTCTCCATAAATACGAATCAATTCCAAAGAATTCTTTTTCTCCTTTGTATTATTGAAATATTTTAGAAATTGGTAATTACTTAAGGCAATTCCTTCAGCAACAGCCAGAACATAATCTGGCTTATTCAGACAATCAATAATTGAAACAGATTTGATTTTATGAGAAACCAATTTCTTCTGAAAACTGTTTCCCGACTTCCTCAAATCCTCCAGTAAATAATTTTCATTTTCCCCTTTCTCAACTACCAATATATATATCCACCGGCTATACTGATTAATTGAAAGCTGACTCTCTCCGGCTTTTTTTCTGTCCTCCACATATGATTTTTCGCTTTCATTTAAGCCTAAATTTTCAAGCTTTGTTTCTTTGTCAACCAGATATATAACCGACTGTTTATCAGTTACTTTTCTTGATTTAAGTCCTTCTATTTTCATCCTTTCTGTTATTTCCTGTCAAAGGTAATAAAATTTGAGAAGGGTCAATTGGTTTGAGATATAGTATTATTTTTGTCTCAACTAATTCTGTATAAATGAATTTTTCAACTCTCTATGATAAAGCCTTGAAGCTGAAATTCCTGACAGGGCAGGAAGGGCTTGATTTATATTTAGAAGCACCTACCCAGGAGCTTATAAGCCTTGCACATACATTAAGGAATATACAGGCACCCGAAGGAATAGTAAGCTGGCAAATAGACCGGAATGTAAATATTTCCAATATTTGTTATTCACAATGCAAATTTTGTAATTTCTATAGAAAACCAGGATCAAAAGATGCTTATATAACCAGTTTTGAAGAATACAAAGCAAAAATTGAGGAGCTTTTTGATCATGGGGGAAATCAAATACTCTTGCAAGGGGGCTTAAATCAGAAAATGGGAATTGATTTCTATACCCGACTATTCAGGGAACTCAAAAAAAACTTTCCCAAACTGAAGCTTCATGCTCTGGGACCACCAGAAATTGTACATCTGGCGAAACTTGAAAAATTTACTTATAAAGAAGTTTTGGAAACTTTGATTGATTCAGGACTGGATAGTCTGCCTGGAGCAGGGGCAGAAATTCTATGTGACAGGGTAAGAAAGAATATCTCACCTCTCAAGGCCAATACCAAAGAATGGCTGGATGTTATGAGAGAAGCTCACAAACTAAATATACCCAGCTCCGCAACTATGATGTTCGGACATGTTGAAACTAAGGAGGAAAGAATAAATCACCTGATTAAGATCAGAGACGTGCAGTCAGAAAAACCAACTGGTAATTACGGATTTCTTGCGTTTATTCCATGGCCTTTTCAGGATACGGGAACTCAATTGCAAAAAGAAATGGGCGTTTTTAATATGATAAGCTCTGAAGAATACATTCGTATGATTGCCATTAGCAGAATTATGCTTCCTAATATCAAGAATATTCAGGCTTCCTGGCTAACAGTTGGGAAGGAAACGGCACAGATATGTTTACATTCCGGAGCTAATGATCTTGGCTCAATTATGATTGAAGAAAATGTAGTTTCTTCGGCTGGTGCCCAGTACAAATTCGATGCAGCAGGAATAACTGCAGCCATCAGAGAGGCTGGATTTCAACCTCAACTACGAAACCAGAAATATGAATATCTTAAAAATCCGGAAAACCTGACTAAGACTTAATCCTAAGAGGGTGTCCAAAAAGTAATGGGTTAAGATATATTTATTTAAGTTTTATTGTATTTTGCATTCATATATTACTCAATAATTCTGGAATTATTTAGCTCTGAAAGAGCTGCCTGTATTAGCATAGGATAAAGTCCTATGGTTTTGTAAATATAACAAAAGTAGGGCTGAAAGTCCGATATGTATGTTTTTACTGGCAAATCTGCAAATTATCGTGTTAAATATTTATTACCTGTCGGACCTTCAGTCCTAAAATATTTATTCCTGTTTAGTCCATAGGGCTTATCGCCCTATGTTAATATGTTTATGCCTTACAGGCATAATTCAAATGATCCCTATTTTCGCCATTTGGGTCACCCATATCAAAAACAACACCCCCTATTTACGGGCAATACAGAGCCAAAAAATAAATTATTTCAAAAAGTGGCGAAAACAGGAAAAGTCTGGTTCTAGTCATCCTGAAACCTGCAGTCAGGCAGGCAGGTTAATTCAGGATCTGTAACTTGCACAGTTTCAAACTGAACAGATTCTGAAACAAGTTCAGAATGACGTACTTTTTAACTTTTTGGACACACTCCTATTTTTTTTCTCAGGTTGGACGTCTCTCTCAGTCTTCAATCTTTAACGTAAATAAGATACTTTCCACCTGCCTTAATAATTCCCTTTTTTTCTCACTGGGAGCATAAACAAATCCTTCTACTGTAACTACTCTTTGTCTTAACTCATCAACGGTTGATAAACTTATAAAAGGGCCTCCCATAAATCCATTCTGTAGTTTCCAGAGACCCCTGAGTTCCGAATAGTACTTCCCATCCAATTCAAATTCTTTGAAGTCGGGAGGTAGAAGATCTTCTGTTGCCATCCACGTATTGGGACTGGGCCCAGGAACGTATTTCTTTAGAAACCAGTTTCTTTTTTTTACAAGATATTCCGGCGTGAAAGTATTTTCATCGGTATAAGGATAGAAATAAATCAAAATCCCCTGACTGGAGGTTGGTGTTTCGCTGGCCAGCCATACAAAATTCGTAGAATCCACATCCAGTCTGTAACCTTTTGGTATTACAAGGCTGATATGGTGATTCATTTTGAGCGACTGAACAATTCCTGCTTCCATAAATTTCCTGTAATTCATGAGCACCCTTTCCTGCTCTGCCCTGTTGATCCTGTCAATCAGGTAATCGGAATTCTTTTTTAATAATTCTTTACAAGCCTCATCACTTCCTGCTTTGATATTTATTACGATTTGTGGAGTAGCCCAGAGATCTTGCTGTACGGTAATTTTATTCTTTTCATTTTCAGAATCAATGCTTACCAGAATTATGTTTCTGTGTGAATTAAAAATCTTTGCAAACTGGTCAGGAATTACATGTATCAGGCTGAATAAAGGTTCAGGTTGTGGAAGCCCATTCTTATCGGCGGTCAGAATCTCCCTGAATGTAACTCCGGGCTCTGATATCCAGTTCCGCTCGGGCATTACCAGTAAAACTTCTCCTGCTTTCCCTGAAACCTTCGGTTTTAGAGTTTCAGTTCGCGAAAAACAAGAAGAAAGAAAAATTGCAATTGTGAAAAAAATGAAGACAAAAGGAATCTTTTTCATGATTCAGAAATATTTTGAGTTGACTTAAAACAATTCGAGACATTTAACAGCTTCAAAAATCATACCTATTTATTGGTTTCAAAAATAAAAACCTGCCATAAAAACTTAATTTCAGGGCAGGTTATTCAATATAATATAATTCTCTATTAGGATTTTATTTCACCCTTTTCTTCCGGGGTCTTTTTTTCTTCTTCCTTTGTTGCTTTCTTAAATTCTTTCATCCCCTGGCCCAGGCCTTTCATCAACTCAGGGATTTTTCTTCCTCCAAATAGAAGAACAACAACGATCAATATAATTATTATTTCAAAAGGGCCTGGTGAAAATACTAAGGGTACAAACAAGTTCATTTTCAATAAAATTAAATGTTATATATCTGAACAAAGTTAATTAATATTTTAAAAGGAACCGAAAACAATCAAGAAAACGAATAGGGGCAGGATTTATAAATTTTACTCAGTTAATAATATTGTAAACTAAAAGTCCATCAATTCTTAAATAATCTAAAAATGTCATTCCCATTGGCAAACAAGAGCAGGGCAATCAGTAAGATCATTCCTGTTAATTGTGCATACTCCATGAACTTATCGCCGGGTTTTCTTCCAGTAACAATTTCATACAGTAGAAATAACACATGCCCCCCATCCAAAGCAGGAATTGGCAGGATATTCATAAATGCAAGTATAATAGATAAGAAAGCCGTAAGGTTCCAGAATACTTGCCAGTCCCAAACAGAGGGAAAAATACTTCCAATAGTAATAAAACCACCCAAAGATTCATAGGCTTTTGTTCCGCGGGAGAAAATAAGTTTGAACTGCTTCAAATAGTCACCCAGGGTTTTAACACCCTTATTAATACCTGCCGGTATGGATTCAAAAAATCCATATTTCAAATGGCGAAACTCAAAAATATCTCTTGTTGCCCACTGAATCCCAATCATTCCAACATCGTTCAGGAAGAGGAGAGTGCTTACCTTCTCACTCCCCCGTTTAAACACCAGGTTTAATTCCTGTTCCTTCTCAACATTTTTTAAGTAATCCTGGAATTCATCTAAATAATCAAATTCCTTTCCATCCACCTCAAGCAATTCATCGCCTACTTGAACTCCTGCTTCACGGGCCGGAGAATTTTTCATAAAGGCATTTATCACAAGGGGTGAAAAGGGGAGGCGGGGGCCAAATACTTCTTTTTTGCCCTTTATCAACGCTGCAATGGTCCCTTCAGGCAGCTCAATATCCAGGGGATCTCCATTCCTTTTTACCTGGATGGTTTTCCTGTCATTCAATATGATATCTGGTAAAATATGAGAAAAATTGTCGATTTTTTCATTATCCAGCGACATAATATAATCACCAGTTTGCAGGCCTATTTGCATGCCCAGCGAATCCACAATAATTCCATATTTCACATTTTCTGTAGGCAGGTATTCCTCTCCCCAAACAAATAAGGTAGCTACATAAATTACAATGGCAAGAATAAAATTCACCAAAACTCCGCCAATCATAATTAAGAGTCTTTGCCAGCTTGGTTTTGCTCTAAACTCATAGGGCTGGGGATCTTGCTTCAGTTGTTCTTTATCCATGGATTCATCAATCATCCCGGAAATCTTCACATAGCCTCCAAGAGGCAGCCAGCCAAGACCATATTCAGTTTCCCCTTTCTTAATTTTAAAAATCGAAAACCATGGATTGAAAAACAAATAAAACTTTTCAACTCTCGTATGAAACAACTTTGCAAAAGCAAAATGCCCAAGCTCATGAAGAATCACAATTATTGATAAGCTCAATAAGAACTGTGCTATCTTTACTAATACTTCCATATTACTATTTTAATCTAATGGGGCACAAAAGTAATCAACCATTTATAAATGACCATACCATTTGTCTTATTTCCTTATCTGTGTTTTCCATATCTTCAATCGTTGGTTCTGAAACAAATGCAATATGACTTATCCCTTTCTCAATTAATTCTGACATTTCAGTAAACCCAATTTTTCTTTTTAAAAAGGCCTCTACTGCAATTTCATTTGCGGCATTCAGAGCACATGGAATATTTCCTCCCTGCTTCATAGCATTAAAAGCCAGATCTAAATTTGGAAAGTTTTTCCTGTCAGCAGCCTCAAAGCTTAAATTCGAATGGTTAAAAAAATCAAGTCTTGGGAACCTGGTTTTTGGCCTCTCCGGAAAACTAAGAGCATACAAAATAGGCAATTTCATATCCGGAAGACCTAATTGGGCTTTAATTGATCCATCTTCAAACTGCACCATTGAATGAATAATGGACTGGGGGTGTATCAATACCTCTATCTGTTCAGGTTCAATATGAAACAGCCATTTTGCCTCGATAGCCTCAAAACCTTTATTCATCAGGGAGGCTGAATCTATGGTAATTTTTGGTCCCATTTCCCAGTTAGGATGGTTTAAGGCCTGCTCAGGACTTACATTCCTAAGCTCTTTCCTGTTAAACTTACGAAAAGGTCCTCCTGAGGCAGTTAAAAACACTTTTTCTATTTTATTAAAGCCTTCCCCGGCAAGACATTGATAAATTGCAGAATGCTCTGAGTCCACAGGCAAAATACGCACCTGGTGTTTGCGTGCCAGATCAATAATAATCTTGCCAGCAACAACCAGAGTTTCTTTATTTGCCAGAGCTATATCTTTATGAGCTTTTATAGCAGCAATTGTAGGTTTAAGTCCCGAATAACCTACCATGGCAGTTACAACCATATCCACACTATCCATTTCTACTACCTGGCTCAATGATTCACTTCCGGCAAATACTTTTACAGGAAGGTGGCTTAAAGCGTCTTTTAATTGTTGATAATGAGCTTCTTCTTTAATAACGACAGCATTGGGTAAAAAATCTTTTGCCTGCCTGATCAATAACTCAAAATTGGTATTTGCTGTAAGAACCTCCACATCAAAGCGGTCAACATGCTCTTTAATAACCTCCAGGGTCTGACTCCCAATTGAACCTGTTGACCCTAATATGGCAATTCTTTTCTTCATGCTTCTCGCTCAATCATAATCTCATGGAAATATTGTTTGATGGCTGACTTCAGGTTAGGATTCATACAGTTTTTTTAAAAAACCACATGTTTCTCCGGATCGATCGGGGTACCATTCAGCCAGAGTTCAAAATGCAAGTGTGGTCCTGAAGTATATAGCTCTCCTGAATCTCCCAGGATGGCAATACTTTCTCCTACTTCTACATGTGCCCCTACATCCTTTAAAAGTCCTGCATTATGCTTATATACAGAAACCAGGTTATTCTCATGCTGTATTTGTAAAACATAACCTGTGTCGAGTGTCCATGAGGCCAAAATAACAGTACCATCCAGAGTTGCATGAATTATTGCACCCGGTATGCCAACTATATCTGTACCATAATGATTTTCCAGCACATTGAACTTGCTGGTGATCATTCCCTTCAAGGGAGTAAAGAATCGCAAATCAGGGATACTGTTTTCATTCGTCTCTACTTCAATGACCGCCAGGTTATATTGTTCTTCCTGTTCAATCTGGTGCCTTAACAGGGAGTCTTCAAGAGACTTTTCAAAACTAAGATCTTTGTAATTTATGCTTGTATCTTGCTCATTTGCTGATTCTACCGGCTCTTCCCCCGACACGATTCTTCTCATATTCTCAAAGTATCTGTCTCTCATTTCCAGTTCCTTTTGAAGGGAGTCAAGCAACAAAGCATTAAGAACAATGTTCCTTCTCTGGTTTCCATCGGGATATCCCGGAATAAACTCTCTGAGATGGGTAAAAGAAATTAAAATTGTAACCAGAACAATAAGCAAAATAATAAAAGAACCGCTCAGGCTAAGAAAATCAAGTTTTGTGAGTTTGATTTTCCACACCTCCTGAAAGGTATAATCATTAATCAGGGTAAGCCTGTACTTATGTTTCCATGTACTTGAAGAGCCCTCTTTTCTTGCCATGATATTCCACTATGTTTGTAAGACCCGGCTAAATAGTTTAGCCGTCTATAAACCTTCTGAATAGATTAGTCAACCAGGACTTCCACATTTTCACTCTGCCACAATCCATGCTTGGTACAATAAGACATTGCTGACAGGTTCATTTTTCCTCCCGGCACGATATAAAAATCTACTTCAACATGACCGGGAGTATTTCCGAGTGATCCTGAAAGAAAACTAGCTTCTGCAAGCAATGCTTGCCTGTTCCAAAGCTGAACATATTGAATAAAATGGTCATGATCATCCGGATGTGGATAGTCTTTCCCAAGAGTTACCTTCACTTTAAATTTTTCTCCCTTTTTTGCATTTGCTTCACAGTTTACATGAGGGGTATGACGATCATAATAGTCCTTTTTTGCTTCGTTTTCTTCTTTTGAAACATCTACCGGGTTTACTACATTAGGCATAATTTTTTGCTTTTAGATTAATAAATACTAGCCTGTATATGGCTTATGAGGGCACAAAATTACAATATTTATTTTGAGAAAACGAATACATGATGTACATTTGCACCCACATTGCGGGGTGGAGTCCCGAAAAACTCCAAATCTTCGATTTGTTTAGTTTTTCGAGGATCCTCGAATTTCCAGCCAAGCAGAGCTTGGGGAAATTCGGGACAGTGGCAGGAGGGGGTTAAAATTAATTGTACAAACTAACTTATTAAGATATATATTGCGGGGTGGAGCAGTGGCAGCTCGTTGGGCTCATAACCCAAAGGTCGCAGGTTCGAGTCCTGTCCCCGCTACAAAGAAAAAGCCTGATACGCTGAAAGCGTGTCGGGTTTTTTTATTTCAGGAACCGTTGAAAGCTTGCTTTCATAAGGGGACTGAAATAAAAAAGACCGGAATCATGCGAAGCAGGATTGGTTTTTTCGTTGTTTAGTGCCTCCACCCAGGTCCGTGAGGAGCACAGCGACGAACAATCCTGTCCCCGCTACTAGAGAGGACTCCTCATCATTTTTGGTGGGGAGTTTTTTATTTGTACGTTTAGTATCCTAAGTAAATTCATACTTTGCAAAGATTTTAGCATTGACTTTTGAAGTTCGATTTCTGACTTATGCCTTTGCTTGAATTTATTTAATTATAATGAGGATGCAAGTTTATATTTCAGAATATCAATTGATTAATGATCGTTCAGCAAGTTAGATATACCTTTTAGTTGCATTTTCATTTCATGTAAAAAATGGTGGTCAGGAATAGCTATAGTTTCATTTCCTCGCCAAGTTTTGTTAACCTGTATCGTTGATTACGACTTTTCGGTTTATCCGGGATTGTCAATTCGATGAGCCCAGATTCTATTGCAGGTTGAAGATACGTTTTAAGGAAGTTCATTCTATCAGATAGTTTAAGAGAGTTTTGTAGTTCCTGTCTTGTCATATCGCCTCTTATAATCAAAATCAGTTTCTTAACTTGAGGGGTAACTTGAGGGGTAACTTGAGGGGTAACTTGAGGGGTAATATCTCTTTGTACAGGGAAGATCATTCTCAAAAAGTGATCTGAAAATGTAAAGCATTCTTTTTTGTAGCTTTCAAGTATTCTGGGCACACCAGATCCAAGTTGTTCTACCATCCCAATATCCTTAAACACTCTCATGAGCTCCTTGTTTCTAGGAACTGAAAATCCTTCGAAGAATTCATCTTGACTTAATCCATCAGGTAAACCTCCGGTTGATGTAATTTCAATCCTGTCAGGGAAAATTTCAAATTTAGGAGGAACTTCACCGGTGAAATCATTATGGACAAAAGCATTAATAATAGCTTCCCGGAGTGCAACAGAATTCCATAATCTTTGATTGATTCTTTCTTTAGAGGTAATTTTCGTTGCTGTCGGATTTTCTAATTCAATCTTATCAATAACCTGCTTGGCTGCACGTATTAGGCATCCATTACCGTATTCATTATTCTCTATAAGCTCAACTCTCGTTTTACTACTATATTTAGCGACCTTTATAGATGTGGAATTATTATCTGCAAGCAAGTAGGCAACATAATTATATTTATCATTATCAGCAAGTAACTCTAGATTGGAAGCGAATTGTTCATTAAGCTTTAGGCCAACTGATTCATAAAAGATTTTTAGTTGTTCGAAATACAGGTTTTGATTTCTTGAGACAATTCTACCAAGAGAATTTCGAGTTCGTTTGGAAAAGAGTTCATCAATCATTTTCTGAGGCATCGGCTCAGCAGCAGTTCCAATCCGAATGAAGCATCCTTTGTCAGTCATACCATATTTCTTCTTGTAATATGGCTTTTCAGGCCCACTGGCGATAGTGATTTTAATGATGTCCTTATTATTTTCCTTTTCAGCCTGAATATCAAATAATCCCATGCATGAAGGCAAGATATTATTTTTAATTCTGTCTTTTATTTTTAACATGTCTCCATCAAGGTCGCTGACTCCAGGCACTTTACCATATTTGTCAATACCAATAAACATATATCCACCTTCGTGATAGTTTAAAAAGGCAATTACTTCCTTTTCAATATCAACATCCTTGGAAAGTTCTTGCTTATATTCGATGCGGTTTGTTTCAGACATTTTATTTCAACAATTTATTATAATACCTCTTCCTATGCTTGAACATCTTTTCAAAATAATCAATTTTGACATCTCTGTAATCAAAAATTACAGGTCGCTTTTCAGATCGTTGTATTCTTCCAATATATTGAATCAGCTTTCCCTCGAAAGCGAAGGGGTAAACAATAAATAGACATTCCAGATTGCTAATATCTATTCCTTCTCCAAAGAATTGTCCTGTTGAAATTACAATTTTAAAATGACCTTGCTTAATCTGTTCGATTTTACTTTTCCTCGAACTTTCCGGATCGTCTCCATGAATAGTAATAGTTTCATATTTATCTTTCAAATACAGATTCAGAATATCGACATGTGCCTTTCTTTCTGAAAGGATTAGTATTGTTTTAAACCGATTAGCATTTTCTTCAATATCTTTTATTATTAATGAATTGCGCTGGGTATCATGAACCAGGATTCTTGAAATGGTCTCATATTTATCAACCTTGTAATCAAATGGAGCATATAGATCAGTTTCAATAATGTTTATCTCAGTCTGTATATTTTTCTTTGCAAGATATTCATGTTGATTAATCTGGTGCAGTAT